>JAYUOQ010000198.1:0-11726 GCA_043760685.1 Armatimonadota bacterium
GAGTTGGTCGCTTCTTATAGGGGTTCGTTTCATGGACGGTCGCTTCTTTGTACGGCGGTCTCTGATAATGCAAAGACCAACAATGAGTTAGGGAATTGGGTTGGGAATCGAGTGAGTTCTCTGGCACCCAATGACTTCGGTGGGCTTGAACAGTTAACTGAAGAGTTTGCATGCGTGATTTTGGAGCCGATTCAAAGCATGGCGGGCATGGTAGAGTTTTCTCAAGAATATTTGAGGAAGCTTCGAGAAGTTTGCTCGCAGAAAGGAATTCTGTTGATCTTTGACGAGGTACAGAGTGGATTTGGCCGAACCGGTGAACTCTTCATTTCGGGGTATTCCGGTATTGAACCAGACATGATGACGAGCGCAAAGGGAATCGCGAGCGGATATCCGGTTGGGCTATTGGCAGTATCTGATGCTATAAAAGACAAGATATCGATGGGCGATTTAGGATCGACATACGGTGGTGGTCCGGTTGCGATGGCGGCAGTAAAGGCAACGTGCGATATGTTGCAAGACGGGAGTCTTTTGGCTAACGTCAAGGCAATTGACGTGATGATGAAGGATCTTTTGACGGTTGAGGGGGTTGAAGAAGTACGAGGGAGTGGCTGCTTGATCGGTTTGAAAACAAGAGTGCCAGCAAAAGAACTTCGCGACCGGCTACTCGCAGAGAAGATTGTTACAGGAACTAGTAAGGATCCGATGGTTTTACGCCTGCTACCACCCATTACATTGAGTGAAGAGCACATGGTTGAGTTTAGGTTGAACTTGGAGAAGTGTTTGCGCTGAAGAACTTTGTGTCCTTTCTTGACCATGATCCTGTGGTTGTGCGGATGATTGTTGAAGATGCTCTTGCTATCAAGCAAGGCAAGAAGATTCCGATGAACATCAAGGATAAGACTTTGGGGATGTTGTTCTTTAACCCTTCGTTGCGTACCCGAGTTTCCTTTGAACTTGCGATGAAGCGGTTTGGTGGAAATGCCTTGTCTTTGTCGGCAAGTGGCGATACTTGGGCACTGGAATTTGGCGAAGGCGCGCTGATGAATGGAACAACGGTTGAACACGTCAAAGATGCCGCAAAAGTTTTAAGCCGTTATGTTGATGCCTTAGCCATTCGGAGTTTTGGTGCACTAAAGTCGCTTGAGGAAGACTTGCAGGAGACGGTATTGCGGGGATTTGAGCAGCATGCCGAGATTCCTGTCGTTAGCATGGAATCGGCTTGTGAACACCCTGCCCAGAGCCTGGCAGATATGATGACGATACGTGAGCGACATGGAAATGAGCGGGTCAAGTTTGTTCTTTCGTGGGCACCCCATATCAAGGCGTTGCCGATGGCGGTTCCACACTCAGCGTTGTTAGCGGCTGCGCACCTTGGGCACGACATCGTTTTGGCTCATCCTCCTGGTTTTGAACTTGCCTCTCGTTTTGTTGACCATTCGCGTAATGTTGCGTCACAGTTTGGCGGTTCGTTGAGCATAACGAACAATCAAGAAGATGCTCTCTTTGGCGCAACGGTTGTTTACGCTAAGAATTGGGCGCCATCATCGGCTTATGGAAATCCGGACCAATTGGCTGCGATGCTTGCAGAGAATGCCGAATGGCTGATGACTGAGGCAAAGATTGCTTCGGCAAAGACCCTTTTGCATTGCTTGCCCGTTCGCCGAAATCTCGAAGTTTCGGATGACGCTTTGGACTCACCTCAGAGCGCAATTTATGACGAAGCGGAGAATCGCCTTTGGGCCCAAGCCTCCCTTCTCGACACCCTTTTTGATCCCAAGAATCTGATATGACATCACCTCACATTTCATCCGTCGTTGACTTCTCAAGTATAAGAAGTGCCTTCCCATACATCAAGACTTTTCGTGGAAAACGTTTTGTGTTTAAGTTAGGTGGAGAGCTGTGCGAGAACAAGTCGACTCTCAACCAGATCATGGAGCAGATTGCCTTGTTGAGCCTGTTTGGAATCAAAGTCGTTGTCATCCATGGTGGAGGCAAGCATGCGACCGAACTTGGCGAGCGTCTAGGGTATCGAAGTGCTTTTGTTTCTGGTCGTCGGGTCACCAGCGAAGAAATGATAGAAGTTGCAAAGATGTCGTTTGCTGGTGTCTTGAATTCGGACTTGGTTGCTTCGATGAATGCGCTTGGAATTTCGGCATTTGGGATTAGCGGAGCGGACTTTGGTTTGATCAAGGCTCATCGTAGACCGCCGGTGGTCATTCATGACGATAGAGTTGATGAAGAAAGGGAAGTTGACTTTGGATTCGTAGCAGATGTTGACGGTGTGAATTTGGAAGCTTTGGAGAGCCTGATGTCTTTGGATTCCGTGCCAATTATTGCCTCGTTGGTAGCCGATAGTGAAGGGAATATCTTGAACATCAATGCCGACACTTTGGCGGCTGAACTTGCGATTGCGATGAAGGCGAGCAAGCTCATTCAATTGACTGGAGTTGATGGAGTAATGAGCGATTTAGACGATCCTGGGTCGTTGATCAGCGTCTTGACGGTTGCAGAGACCGCGAAACTAGTTAAGGACCCTTCGATATCTGGCGGAATGATTCCTAAGCTATCGAACGCGATTCGGGCGCTGAAGGGTGGGGTTGATCAAGTTCACGTAATTAGTGGGACGAAGGCGGATGCGATTCTGCAGGAGATCTTTACGAATGAAGGTTCAGGGACGATGATTGTTGCTGAATAGGAGAGCACAGGGCACAGAGCAAGGCTCAAGGGCCAGAGCACAGACAACGGATAGCGGGGTCAATAGATTTAACCACACCCTGCGTTAAGGCTTGGTATTGATTCATTCCAAATCTTGAATCACTCCAAAGAGGGAGTTATAATATCTTCATGTCACCGGATGAGCAGAGACTTCACGATAGCATTCGGAGTGCTGGTCTTCGAGTGACGGCGCCAAGACTTGCGGTCCTTACTGCGGTACAAGGTGACGGGCAACATCGAGATGCAGAAGCTATAGCCGTTGCCTCTCGTGAGCGTCTCGGAACGCTTTCTACTCAGGCGGTCTACGATAACCTTCACGCACTTGTTGAAGCTGGGCTTGTTCGGCGAATACAGCCTTCGGGACATCCCGCCAGATACGAAGCGAGGGTAGGAGACAACCATCATCACATTGTTTGCCGACAATGTGGCGCGACAACTGACGTGGATTGCACCATTGGCGAGGCACCTTGTCTTGAGCCATCTGCGGTCCACGGATTCGTTGTTGAAGAAGCGGAAATCATTTTCTGGGGTGTGTGTCCCCAATGTCAGCAAAAGAGTCACACAGAATATCCAATGGAAGAAATCTCATGAATGAAATGAATAGCGAACAGTCCACGTCGTCCGATAGTCCATCTGTTAACACTGAAAGTTCAGGCAAATGTCCGCTTGCTCATCATGCGGCAGGGGGCGGAACAAGGAACCGGGATTGGTGGCCGAATCAGTTAAAACTGAATATTCTTCGACAAAATTCTGATCTTTCTAATCCGATGGGGACCAATTTCGACTATGCGAATGAATTCAAATCCCTCGACTTGGCTAGCTTGAAGAGTGACATCTTTGAATTGATGACCACGTCCCAAGATTGGTGGCCAGCTGACTTTGGTAATTATGGTCCGTCTTTCATTCGAATGGCTTGGCACAGTGCGGGCACCTACCGAATTTCGGACGGACGTGGTGGTGGCGGCTTTGGTACTCAACGATTTGCCCCACTGAATAGCTGGCCAGACAATGCGAACCTGGATAAGGCACGGTTGCTGCTTTGGCCAATTAAGAAGAAGTACGGCAAAAAGATTTCGTGGGCCGACCTTATGATCCTTGCGGGAAATTGCGCGCTCGAAAATGCTGGATTCAAGACCTTTGGATTTGGTGGCGGACGAGCTGATGTTTGGGAACCGGCGGAAGATATCTATTGGGGTAACGAAACGGAGTGGCTTGGCGATAAACGCTATTCGGGTGATCGAGATCTAGAAAATCCTCTTGCGGCGGTTCAAATGGGCCTCATTTACGTTAATCCTGAGGGACCAAACGGCAATCCTGATCCGCTGTTATCTGCCCGTGATATACGAGAGACATTTGCCCGAATGGCGATGAATGACGAAGAGACGGTTGCGCTCATTGCGGGTGGACATACGCTTGGCAAGACTCATGGCGCTGCTGATCCTAGCATTTACGTTGGTTCAGAGCCTGCGGCAGCGAGCATTGAAGATCAAGCCTGTGGGTGGAAGAATACATTTGGAACTGGTAACGGTGGAGATACTATTACTAGCGGCTTAGAGGGATCTTGGACGACAACTCCAACTAAGTGGAGCATCAACTTTTTTGAGAACCTCTTTGGATTTGAATGGGAACTGAGCAAGAGTCCGGCCGGTGCTCACCAATGGAAGCCAAAGGATGGTGCGGGATCGGGCACCGTTCCAGACGCTCATGATCCATCAAAGCGTCATTCCCCGACAATGTTGACTACTGACCTCGCGCTGAGATTTGATCCGATATACGGGCCAATCTCACAACGATTTCTGGAGAATCCAGAAGCATTTAACGATGCCTTTGCCCGAGCATGGTTCAAATTAACCCACAGGGACATGGGACCGATTGAACGCTATCTTGGTCCTGAAGTACCGAGAGAGCACTTGATTTGGCAAGACCCCGTTCACGCGGTAACTCACCGCCTGGTTGATAGCAACGACGTTGCTTCGCTCAAGGCAGATATCCTTGCTTCGGGTCTGACGGTGTCTGAACTCGTGTCTACCGCCTGGGCTTCGGCTGCACCATTCCGAGGATCGGATAAGCGTGGCGGCACTAACGGTGCACGTCTGCAATTGGAACCTCAACGCAATTGGGAAGTCAATGAGCCAGCGCAACTGAGCAAAGTATTGGAGGCCCTTTCTGGAATTCAGAAGCGATTTAATGATTCTCACTCTGATGGTAAGGTGGTTTCAATGGCAGACCTTATTGTTCTCGGTGGCTGTGCGGGAATCGAGAAGGCGGCGAAAAATGCCGTTCAATCGATCGAAGTGCCATTCACTCCTGGTCGAGGTGATGCTTTGCAAGAACAAACTGATGTTGATTCGTTTGCGGTTTTGGAACCGAAGGCGGATGGCTTCCGAAACTATCTTGCGCTTCAATCACCTTCGGCAGAAGAGTTATTGGTTGATAAGGCGCAGTTGATGAACCTAACTGCGCCAGAAATGACGGTTTTAATTGGGGGAATGCGAGTTCTTGGTACGAACTTTGGAAATTCACCTCATGGCGTATTCACAAGGCGCAAGGAGTCGCTTACCAATGACTTCTTTGTCAATCTCCTTGATTTGTCAACTACTTGGAAAGCGAGCTCAGAGTCTAAGGATGTATTCGAGGGACGGGACCGAGCTTCCGGCGAACTTAAGTGGACCGGCACTCGAGTCGATCTGATCTTTGGCTCCAATTCAGAGCTTCGGGCTCTTGCTGAAGTTTATGGATGCGAGGATTCGCATGATCAGTTCCTTCAGGACTTTGTCGCGGCATGGGCGAAGGTTATGAACCTTGGTCGATATGATCTGGTTCCGTAGAAACGAAAGATAGGACAAAAAATAGGAATAGGTAATTCCTCTTGAATGCATATGTCTTCAAGAGGAATTTTGATATCTGCATACGTGATTTTGAAAGAAGATAATTTGTTCCTACATTGTCAGCATTGCTACGCCTAGGGACTGGAACTAATTTTTCCGTCGTTTGCGAGGCTTCTTAACTTGAGGAGGACGAACCTTGTCCTTGTTCAATTCCTTAACTATTTGTCGGGCAGATAGCCTGACTGGCGGTTTTGGCTTCGCATCTTCTTCGGCTTGCTTGAGGGCTGCCTTTTCGGCTGGAGTCAAAGGTTTAATGAACTCATCACCAAACTTCCAAAGGTACGGGATGTCGCCCATGAATGGTTCAACTTGGGGGACTTCTCCCTTCTTTTTGAGGAGACATGCATAGGCTCCGGCGCCAAGACCCTGATGGGGATAGAGCCGATAGGAAGGGAAGTCTTCGTAAGGAGACTTAAATTCTTCGAGTAGTTTAACTTCAACCACTTCCATGTCTGGATGAGTGCGGATGAACCACTCAATGACTCTTTCGTTCTCCTTCGGGCTGAAGGTACAGGTTGTATAAAGAAGATGCCCGCCCTTGGATAAGCAGTGGTAAGAATTTCCAAGTATTCGACGTTGTCGCCCTACATTCATGTCGATCATGTTCGGCACGAAAGCATCTGGGGCATCGTCACCTTTTGCCATTAGGGACTGACCGGAGCAAGGTGCATCGCAGATGATTAAGTCGAAGTATTCTTTGTACTTTCGAGCGTAGACGGAAGGATCGGAACTCCAGACATAACTCGACTCAACCTTGCATCGATGCAGGTTGCCGATTAAGGTTGTGATGCGTTTTTTCATGATCTCATTGCAAAGCAAGAGATCAGGTTTGAATGCCCGGTAGGCAAAAACTGCTTTACCACCCGGAGACGAACACATGTCGAGAATACGCTTTGGTGGCGTTTCGATTGCGAGCATTGCCGATGCGGCAAAGACTGACGAGAAATCGAGCGAATAGTACGACCCTTTGAAGTAGAGAGGATGCTTTTGAGCCTTGAATGAACTATCGCTTATTCGTTCAACAAATGACGGCTGCCAACTCAGCTTTCGGTCTCGGGGAAATGACTTTATTTCGGGCCTGTCGATCAAGATGATGAGCGCTTGTTCTTT
Source organism: Armatimonadota bacterium (assembly GCA_043760685.1). Classification (GTDB taxonomy): domain Bacteria; phylum Armatimonadota; class Fimbriimonadia; order Fimbriimonadales; family Fimbriimonadaceae; genus Fimbriimonas. The sequence goes on from JAYUOQ010000198.1 coordinate 6,714, forward strand.
GGCTTCACCTGCCAACATGGCGTCAAGAAACTCATCGCGCTCGTCCTCATCCTTGAAAAGGTCGTGCGCGGCCTTGAAGAGTAATCTCGACGCGTCTTTTGTTGGTTTTGCCATTAGTTAACTTCTTTTTATATGCCAAGCACTAGCTCGGCGATTTGAACTGCATTGAGGGCAGCACCTTTGAGAAGCTGATCTCCACTAAGCATCAAACACAGTGCATTTGGGTTACTTAGGTCTTGACGGATTCTTCCTACAAGCACCTCGTCTCGTCCGCTTGCTTCTAGGGGCGTTGGGAAATGGTTTGCTTCTCGATCATCAATTAGTTTTACGCCGGGAGAATTCTTAAGTGCCTCACGAGCGCTTTCTACTGAAGGTGCCGGTCCATCAAATTCGAGCGTCACCGTTTCGGTGTGAGCACGAAGGATCGGGACTCGGATGCAGGTTACGTTGATCTTTAAGTCTGGATCACTAAGGATTTTCTTGGTTTCTTCCATCACTTTTAGTTCTTCTTCGTTGTAGCCAGATTCTCCAACAGTAGTATTGTGACTGAAAAGATTGAATCCATATGTTTGGGAAAGGGAAGTTGGCGGTAATTCTTCGTTGCAGACGATTGCTTTTGTTTCGGCCTCTAGTTGGCGCATCATTCCGGCTCCGCCTCCGCTTGCACTCTGGTATGTGCTGACAATGATTCGGTTCAACTTGCCCAGCTTTCGCAGGGGATTGATGGCAACGCAAAGCAGGATAGCGGTGCAATTACCGACGCTGAATAGCCTGTTTTGTTTGGTAAAAGAGGTTGGATTGACCTCAGGAACAATCAGAGGAACCGTCGGATCCATTCTGAAAGCACTTGAGTTATCGATCACAAGGCTACCTGCCGCGATTGCGTCAGGAACTAGAGCCTTTGATCTCGAAGCTCCGGCTGAGAAAAAGGCTACATCAACCCCGGTAAATGCACCAGGTTTTGCTTCCTTTATCTCGACCTGATTGCCGTTAAATGTTAGTTGTTTGCCGACTGATCTTTCGCTTGCCAGCAATGTCAGAGAGCTTATTGGAAACTTCCGTTGCTCAAATAATCTGAGAAATTCTCCGCCTACGGCGCCGGTCGCACCTACAATTGCGACACTAAATGATTCACGCACTCCTAGTGTTCTACCTTAAATCGTGGTACAACCACTTTCAAACCACTAACAGGAAAAATCCAATTACTGCCATTCGTTCAACTATAACAAAGAAAGACTTCTCGGTCAGCTTTCAATCTGAACCGGCGAAACAGCTGTTTCGAGAGGCTTCGTATCCGGGTTCAACAGGCTGCTTTAAGGTTCTCAGTTTTGATCAAACCGTCTCTGACTCGATGGATGGCTTTACCGATTTAGGGACTGAAACTTGGGCTTTGGTTTTCAAAAAGAAGGGTACGACTTTGTTTATGTCGGATGATCATCAAAATCCGTTTGTTGTGCCATCGGATTCTGTATTTTTGTGTCGTTCGCGCTCAGTTAGAATGAGAGTGACAAAAGGTTATCACGAGTCAATCATCGTGTTATGGAAAGCATCTTCCTTCCCTAAATTGTCGGCAAGCTTTGAGAAGTCAAAGCGATTCTTGAGTTCCCAGAGTGTGTTTCCGATTCATAGTCACTCGATACAAGTACTTGAGGGAATGATTCGGGAGCCCAATAAGAGTTTTGAGATGCTTTTGATTGGGATTTTGTATTCCACGATCGGACAAATGATGTCCCAGAAGGATCAGATTGACCTTTGTCCGATTGATCACCACTTTCCGGAAACGATGTTGCCTCTCTTGAAGATGGTTCGGAAGGATCCGGCAAAGTACTGGCCAGTGCCGGAAGCAGCAAACATCGTTGGCTATTCGGGGCATCATTTTTCTAGAGTTTTTAAACAGTATTCAGGAATCAAGTTTCAATCGTTTGTTGAGCGATGTCGAACTGCCTACGCAATTGAGCTCTTGATTTCTACTAAGTTGTCGGTTGATTCGATTGCGACGAGGGCCGGTTTTGGCGCTCCGCAAGCCCTCCGCGACGCTTTTAAGGAAATCCTTGGGATTATGCCCAGTGACCTTCGAGGATTCAATCATAAATAGATTTTTGAAACCCGCCTGACGTTTCCTTGGTATTTTGTAGTTGAGGTGAGATACTTTGCCGGAACCATATTTTTTGTCGGTGCTGTTGTAGCGGGACTGATTAGTTACCGATACAATTCGATGTTGCCGGATTCGGTTCCCATGCACTGGGGACTGAACGGTCAACCTGATCGTTACGGCAGCAAGCAGGAAGCGCTGCTTTTCATTCCTGTCTTCATGGTCTTCCTTGGCGTTGTGTTTGGCTTGATTGGAGTCGTTAGCGGAAAACGTCTTGGACAGAATGCATCGAGGGGAATCAATGTCATCGCAGGATTTATTGTTGCGATGTTCCTTGTTATTCATCAAACCATTTTGTCGGGCAGTTATTCGTCGATTCCAAAAACCGTTACGGTGTTTCTCTCAATACTCTTGGTCGTATTGGGATTTGCGATGAAGGGAGTTGAACCGAATCCATTCATCGGAATTCGAGTTCCTTGGACTATGAATTCTCCGATGGTTTGGCGGAAAACGCATGAAAGTGCGAGCAAGTTGTGGGTTAGAGGAGGGATATTTAGTCTGATTTGCTCAATGGCGGGATTGCCAATTGCGGTTCCAATTCTGATCTTTGTCGGTTGCATTATTTATCCGGTATTTGATTCCTACAGAATTTCTAAGGCTGGATAGTGCAGTTCGCCGAAAATCGGTCTGGGTTTTCAGGTGGGGAGGTACCCTTTAGGTGCCAATGCCCATTACTGAAGTAGATGTACTCGAAGCCTTAAAGTCCGTTATGGACCCTGACCTGCATCGAGATATTGTGACTCTGGGCTTTGTCAAAAACGTGATTCTGGATTTGCCGAAGGTTTCATTTCAGATCGATTTGACAACGCCAGCTTGCCCAGTGAAGGAGCAATTGAAATCACAAGCCGAAGAGTGCGTATTGGCACTTGATGGGGTGGAGACGGTTGAAATTGAAATGACGGCAACGGTCAGGACTCGAAACCAGAAGCCGGAAGATTTGATTACGGGCGTTAAGCATGTGATTGCGGTTGCGAGCGGAAAAGGTGGAGTTGGCAAGTCAACGGTTACGGTTAATTTGGCGCTGGCCCTATCACAAACTGGGGCCAAGGTTGGAATTCTAGATGCCGATGTTTATGGTCCTTCTATTCCGTTGATGCTTGGTTCACAGAGTGATAAGCCATTCACCGAGGGGCAAAAAATTATTCCGATTCTGAAGTACGGCGTGCAAACGATGTCGCTTGGCTATTTGCTTGAGGACGATAGTGCAGTTCTTTGGCGGGGACCCATGGTTGCGGGAACCGTTCGTCAATTGTTGGCGGATGTTGAATGGGGCGAATTGGATTACTTATTGGTTGATCTTCCTCCGGGTACCGGCGATGCGCCAATGTCGTTGGCTCAACTGGTGCCACTGACCGGAGTCGTCATTGTTTCAACTCCGCATAACGTTGCCGCCAATATTGCTGGAAAAGCGGTTCAGCTCTTTCGGAGGTTGAACTCACCAATCCTCGGAGTAATTGAAAACATGGGCGAATATGAGGATCCGATATCGGGTGAGAGGAAGAAGATGTTCTTTGGAATGACTGGTGATGAACTTGCAAGGCACATCTCGGTTCCATATTTGGGATCGATTCCGTTTGATCCTATTATCTCGATGTCAGGCGATGCGGGAATCCCTGCAGTGGTTAGTCACCCTGAGACTTTGCAGGCACTGGCGTTTCGAACTATTGCCGGAAAACTTGCGCAGCAGGCTTCAATACGCGCAATGGCGAACGAACCGGTTGAAGTCTAAAAGTTATTCAGCCATTTAACCAGTGGGGACTCCCGGTTCTCGTGAATATACACGGATGGGAATTCTTCTTTGTTGATCCATCTTAGGATTTGGAATTTCATGGAGTCTTGGGCTGCCTTTTCGGAAGTGGGTGACTCCCACCATTGATTTTCAATGACGTCGAAAATTGGATGTTCAAAGTTAAGTCCGCCGAGGGGGAATCGGGAGCAATTCACCAAGCCATGGGCACCAAATAGTACCGTTTCTCTTGATTCAATGCTGTAAACTTTGTGCGGAATCTGTTTGGTTCGTAGGAATATTCGAAGTACTCGGCACATTGCGTCGCACCTTTCTTTGTTCTCGTCCCAGGCATAAATTTCGATCTCTCTTTCGCCATAAAAATTGGCAATTGAAGCTGCGACGTATGACGCCGATGCAAATTCTCCGAAACCAATTACTGCAAGTCGCTCTAACACCAGTGCGTTTGTTACCCTATTTCACTATAATGTTAGCCAATGGATGACTTTGAATTCGGATTTGACACTGCCGAATTGAGCACGTCGTCTATCAGTTTAAGCTTCGGACCGGCTGGTCGGATGACTAGTCTTTGGGTCAATGAAGGCGGAAGTCCATTTGGCGGTGATCAGCAGTTTATTTCTGGTCCGATTCCGATGGGAGATGAAACTACCGAAGAGTATGTGCCTGGCTCTATTTTGCTGGGAACTCGCACTGGACCCGACGAGCCTTGGATTGTCAGCCGCAATACCGGCGGTGAGCCCGTCATTGGGGATGGTCAAGTTGAGATTGACTATGAGTTTTCGCTTTTGAGTGACCTTTCGGTTAAAGGCAAATTCTACGAGGATTCGGAAAGGCCGGGCGTGATCCTCTGGGACATTACGATCAAGAACAAAAGCAGGAGCAGTGTTGAGATTGGGGAATTGGGTTTTCCACTTGCGATGCAAACCTTGCTTGAGGGCTTTCCTATTTCTGACGAAGGAATGAATGCTTTGCTGACTGAGCGTACAATTGTGCAAAAGCACGTCGGGGGAGCTGGCAGCTATGTGGTCGCGAAGAAGGTGTGCGGCGATCCGCCAGGATTACTTATATTCCCCGGAAAGGACACGACTTGGGAGTTCATTCATAGTTCGCCGAT
>JAYUOQ010000199.1:0-4282 GCA_043760685.1 Armatimonadota bacterium
CCCCTGGGAACACCCCGTCCTTTATTCCTTCAAGGAGCATGCTTTCGTACACGTTCACGATTTCTAGTTTAGCAAGGCAATTGACCTGGTTTGTTGTCACCAGCCTAGACCGAAAGTCCCGCCCCTCTTGATTCTAACGCGAATCTATGATAGGTCAGTTGTATCCTATATGCTTCGGTGAAGTACTGGAAGCGCGAGAACGGCGACTGGATTTTTTTTGAGAAGCACGAGGACGGGCACAAAGCGAATTATTTCGATTACCGCTTTGCGCTTTTCTTTTCCTCAAATATGTCCGGATGGCTCCTGCTATACGACATGAGCGGGCACTCGATTGACGGCGGCGAGTGTGCCCGATGGGACCTGGAACCTACTCGCGAACAAGTTCAATTTGCAGTCGAAGACTTCCTGTTGAAAAAGGCGGTTTAGTTCCTGGTCTTCATCCCTTGGGAAGTTCATCCCCTGGGAGCTTCGTTCCGTTGGGAACTTCATCCTTTGGGAACTTCATCTCTTGGGAACTTCATCCTTTGGGAACTTCATCCCTTGGGAACTTCATCCCTTGGGAACTTCGTTCCTCTGACGCATCGGTTTTGACCGGGCTACGGAATTGGAAAAACCGATGCCTGGCCAGACAGAGGGACTAAAAGTCCCCAAGGGATGATGGACCACACAAGGAAGTAAAAAGACCCTCTACGCCAACTTCTCAAACAATCGAGCTTCAAGCTTCTCTCGAACCACGTCGATCTGGACCTTCTCCAAAACTTCAGCCGCAAAAGCGTAAACCAAAAGCGATTCCGCTTTTGACTTCTCCACTCCCCTCGCTCGAAGATAAAACAGCGCATCCTCACTTAGCTGACCAATTGTCGCGCCGTGCGTACACTTAACATCGTCAGCAAAAATCTCCAACTGAGGCTTCGTATTCATCGTCGCAGTAGGCGAAAGCAAAATAGCTTGATTCGTTTGTTTTGCGTCAGTCTTCTGCGCGTCTTCGTAAACGAAGATTTTGCCGTTGAAAACACCTTCGGCTTTGTCCTTCAAAATCGTCTTATACACTTCGAATGACTGGCAGTTTGGCATCGCGTGATCAATTCTCGTATGGTTATCAATCACCTGATTACCAAGGCCGACATTGGCGCTGTTGAGCCAAGTCTCGCAATACTCGCCATTCACAAACGCATTAATGTCATTCCGAGCAACCTCTCCACCAAAGTTGATGTTGTTCGAAGTGTAAACCGACTTGGCTTCTTGATGAATGTAGGTATTCGAAATATGCGTCGATTCTAACGATTCATCTTGATATCGCGTGTGCTCAAGCCGAGCGGAAGCCTCAAGCCGAACCTCGGTCACCGCACAGGTGAAGCCAAAACCATTCAACGTCACATACGATTCAATAACCTTTGCTTCAGCGTTTTCTTCAAGCAAGATTAAGCTTCTCGGCGTGGAATAGGTCCCGCCAGTACCATCCGATGTAATGAATTGAAGGTGGATCGGCTGGTCAAAAGTTGAGCCTTTTGGAATGTAAACAATCGCAACTTCGCCAAGATAAGCAGTGTTAAGAGAAACAAACCGTTCATCATTGGTGCTTCCCAATCGGCCCTTCAACGAAGCAATCTTGCCAAAATGAGATTCAATTTTTGCTTGAAATTCTTCTGGAGCCTCTGATGCGATGCCAACAAAAGTGCCCTTTGGTAAATGGGTGTGCGAGGATAGTTCCGGCGCGTACTGACCGTTAACGAATGAAACCGTAAATGCCTCAATCTCTCCAAGCGTAAAGTTGACCAGATCTTCGCGATCAACGTTGGCACCAAAGCCAAACTTGAACTTCTTTTCTTGCAGCGACCTTAGCGATGTGTATTTGAATTCCTCATCCCGCCGCGTCGGAATTCCAAACTCTTGATAGCTTCGCATTCCTTGTTCTCTGAGCGAACTAAAAAATGGCAAGCCCTCAATGTCAAGAAGTGGCTTAATCGTGGCGTAGCCGTCGACAAAAGGATCAGTCGGAGAATTTAACAAGCTATTCACGCCTTTGCCGCGATTTCCTCTTTAATAAAGTCGTAGCCCTTTGCTTCCAATTCAAGCGCCAATTCTTTGCCGCCCGACCGAACAATTCTGCCGTCTACCAGCACGTGCACGAAATCAGGAACGATATAGTCAAGAAGCCTTTGGTAGTGGGTGATGACAACTGTTGCTCGATCATCCCGTTTCGTTAGTCGTTCCGGAGTTTGAACAGAATGGCAAAGGTCATATCACCTTCCGAAATCTGATGGTGCATGATTCGGGTTTGGTGGCGTTTCGCCCGTACCACCAGACATGCCAAACGGCGGAAGAAGTCATGGCATCTATATATAAGGAGAAACTGACCTACGAAACTGGATCTCAGATGGTCTACAGTGACCTGAGCATGATCCTGTTCGCGGAGGCGATTGAGCGGATAACGAAGACGAAGCTTGATCAATATCTCAAGGTGAACGTTTTCGAAAAGTTAGGAATGAATCAGACAGGGTATTTCCGGCTTGACGATCAAACGTTCGTAGAGAAGGTCAGTCGATCTGTTTGTGCTCCAACCGAGGAAATGGAGGCTTGGCGAAAGGCACTTCGCGAAAACCGATATGGAAAGACTGGTAGCGAGGCAATGTTTGGCGTGGACCCTCAGTTTGTGCAGGGAGAAGTTCACGATCCGACCGCAACCGTTCTTGATGGCGTCGCGGGACACGCTGGGTTGTTCTCGACGGTTGGGGATTTATGCCTATTCCTCGTGGCTTTTATGACAAAAAGTCAAACCATCATCGATTCCGATGTATTTAATATGTTCACAACAAGGCAGGAAACAAAGAGTACTCGGGCGCTCGGATGGGATACGAAGTCTCCAGCTGGCTCGTCGGCTGGGGTCAGTTTTGGTTCAAATTCGTTTGGACACACCGGTTATACGGGAACATCGGTCTGGTGCGACCCAGATTCCCAAAAGTTTTCGGTTCTGCTCACGAATCGGGTCAACCCGACCAGTAAAAATACAAAAATTTTGGCTTTTAGACCGAAATTTAACGAACTAACCTAGCTTTTTTTCGTTTCCATTAGGTTCAAAGGCGATTTTTTCCTAAAATACTGTCAAAAAAGGTAGGAACAAATCCATTAAATGTCGTCATAATAACTCCAACATTCCTCAGATGTTCTGATGAGTGGGAGATTATATCCAATGCGAAATCGTGCATTTACTCTTATCGAGTTGCTGGTTGTTATTGCAATCATCGCAATTCTTGCAGCAATCCTCTTCCCTGTTTTTGCTCAGGCAAAACTAGCCGCTAAAAAAGCTTCTTCAATCAGCCAAAACAAGCAAATCACCCTCGCAGCCATCATGTATGGTTCCGATGTTGATGACATGCTTCCTTTGTCAGTTTCTGGAAACTGGTCACAGTTGGGCAATGCTAATCCTGCACTCCGGTCAAACACCTGGGTTTGGATCATTCAGCCTTACATGAAGAACCTTCAAATGATGGTTGACCCAGCTGTTGGAGATACCAACGTTGAGTTCGGAACTGGAGTTAACTCTTGGTCCTACAACCAGAACCGACACCCACAGTACGGTTACAACTACTTGTTCCTTTCACCTTGGTACAACTGTGACTACAGCCTTGGACGATCGTTCACTGCTGCTCTCCAACCTGCAGAAACCGTTATGTTCTCGACCTCAGCAGTATTTACTGTTAACGATCGAGTTGGTTACTATGCAGTTAATGCTCCAGGCGCATGGCCACTTACGGCTCCAGCACCTTTCGCATGTATCTGGTGGGACGGCACACCTGGATCAGGTAACTGGTCTGCTGGTGGCGTAAAGGTCATCACTTCATCTGCTCGAGTTAAGACCTATGGCGGCGCAATCATCGGATTCGTTGATGGTCACACCAAGTTACTCAAAGCTGGTGCCGCTGCTGCTGGTACTGACTTCGGTACAGCTGTTCCTGGAGGAGCTGCTGACGGTGCGGTCATTACTGACACTCCTGCATTGGGTATGACCAAGTACCTCTGGGATCTCGACGGTACAACCGCTGACCTAGTATTCTAAGATGAAGAAAGTTCTAGTTCTCGTAAGCATTCTCGCTGCCTTCGTAATGGTTGGTTGTGGAGAAAGTGCAAGTGGTACGGATGTAAATGCTGGCGGTAAAGCATCGTTGAACCCTGAGCCTGTTGCCCCTAACCCGGAAACAGGTAAAGCGAACAGCCTTGCCAACGACAAAGCGACTCCTGCTCCTGCTGGAGTTAAGACTGGAACGCCTGGAGGCTAGCCTCC
>JAYUOQ010000200.1:0-1726 GCA_043760685.1 Armatimonadota bacterium
AGGCAAAGAGCTGGGCAAACTTGCCTTTCATCTTGCCGAGTGCCCATTTATCGTAGATCGGCTGATCGGCTAATTTCTTGGTGAAGATGAGGGCGAAATCAATTGGAATCGGCTGAGTGTCAGCGAAATACTTTTTGTTAGAAACCATCAACCATCGATCACATTGGATGATGCCTACCAGTTTGACGGGATGCCGGGAAAAATTATCCGAGTCGTCTGGCTTTAAGATTACATCGCCGATCTTTACGTTTAAGTTTTTTGCGACGGCGGTGCTGACCATCATTTCTGGCTCACCATCAACCGGACGCCTTCCGGTGATACCGGTGTAGCCTTGGCGTTTCAAATAGTACTCAAGGTCATCTTTCTCGAAGCCCATGACGGCAAATGGCCACTTTCCAACGATGCTCTTCACTTGGGCTCCGCTTCCTCGACAGAGGATCACCCGCTCAATCTCCACTGGTGGCTTGGTCGTTAAATCCTTAACGAAGACTGGCGTTAGGGTTGGATCGAGTCTTGGAGATACTCCTAAAAACCGGTCTGTATACCGGTATATAGTCTGGATACTTAGTGGAATTGAATTGATAAGGGCAATGATGCTCTGTACCAACATGACGGCGAGGGAAATGACTGCGATAAGTGGCACGGTTTTTCCTGCATTTCGCCGGAGGAATATTGTTGGCGAAAGCGGGTGGGCAAATCGTGGCATTACTAACATGCTACTACGTTTTAGGGGATCAAATTGAAGCAGAAATTTCGCGCGGGGTTCACCCTTGTAGAGCTTTTGATCGTCATCATCATCATCGCTGTGCTCGCCGCAATTGCGATTCCCAAGTTCAACAATGCTTGGAGAGCAAGTTCCGAATCACGCCTGCGAGAAAATTTGCGGGAGTATCGAGCGGCGATTGAACGATTCAACAACGACACCGGGCTTTATCCGGCAACCGTCTCCGACATTCGTGCCCAATCAAAGCCAGCAAATGGATTGGACTCCTCCGGTACTTTGAAACCAATAGTGGCGGGTACTTGGCAGGGGCCGTACATGAGGTTTTATTCTTCAGGTAACGCGATCTTCCCTGCCTATCGGAACCCAAGCTACACATACACAACGGTCGCACCAAATGTCGGGAAGTTGAAGGTCAATATGAGTTGGAGAGACCTTTCCGGTGTCTTTATCAATACTTGGTAAGGTTAGATTAGTTTTGCCACAGTGTCGTTGTCTTGTCTACATCAGAAACCAGCTTATCAAGACATCGTTTTAGAATTGCGGGAGTAATGCCCCGATTATCAATCGGCTCAGCCATCATGAGGGCACCTTTTGACGAAACATAAAAGAAGCAAGGTTGAATGGAACCGTTTGACTTCAGCATTTCCTCGTGCTTTTTAGTAGCTGAATTTGGTCCCAAATTGACTGTCAGCCAAATGTAATTGGTGCTTGCGCTTACTTCTGCGCCGACTGGGATATTCAGAGTTGCGGACTTCACGGGAATTTCATACTTTTCCTTGCCAACTTCCGCATTGATCGTTTTCAATTCGAAGCCTAATCCTTCCGCCATTTTCTTGAGGCCCTCCGAGTTCAACTTATCACTTTGAGGAACTCTATGTCCAACGATCCCAATCCCCATCGAGAAACCAACCGCTGTAGCCACAGCGTAATGTGCAATTCTCATGAAAGATGAGACGAACGAGTAAGCCCAAAAGGTCGCTTACTTCCGGTAGCGTAAGAAAA
>JAYUOQ010000201.1:0-4278 GCA_043760685.1 Armatimonadota bacterium
GGCGAAACTAAAATCAATTCTGAGTCGGAAGCGCGAAAGAGCATTGCTACTTCCTTGATTGTTAGGATCCTTGGTCTTTTCTTTTGCATCTATGTCAGCAACTTTTATGTGAGCCATTACCCGGGTAATTTCGACTCACTCGTTAAACCAATCAGTTCGGCCGTCCCATCCTTCCTTTTTGTCGCAATTTGCCTGATCGTGATTTGCGGAGGATTATTTTGGATTATCTACGATCTTCACCACAGTGCATTAAAGGATCGTGACCTGTCAATACCCGCCATCAGTTCAAACATTATTTGGCTCCTTTTCAAGCCTGTTCGAGCCTACTTTTTTTGGACTTTTGTTGCGTTCCTCTTTCCATCGATCCAAGATACATGGTTAATTTGGTTATTCAGTGCGCTCATAACTTGGTGTACAGATAAGATGAAGTTTCGAGATCGGCGAAGCAAGTCGGCCGTAAATCAATCTAGTTAAGTCTAAAAATTTGGCTTCAATATGCAACCCGTTCCCACAATTCGACATAGAAAAGAAGAGAGAAACACTTTTGGAACAACATAGACCGAAAAACGGCCGAATCATTCTCAGCGATCAAGAATCGTCGTACTCGACTGGATACCAAGAAGAAGTAATCATTCTTCCGCCCGAACAAGAACAAGTTGTTCAGATAGAGAGCAAACGAAGTTTTGTTTTTTCACTCCTTCTTCGAGTTGGTGGCTTGTGTATTGGTTCCGCGATGGCGTTGTTTTTCCTTTCTCACTATATGCCCGCTGACATTGCGACCCTTCAAGGCTTTTCCGTCGGTTCCAGCGCCTCATGGCTTTTGTTGGGGATTATTGCTTTGGCATTGAGCCGGATCTATGTTAACGGCACTAAAGATCAGACCCTTTCGATTGAAGAACTCAAAACTCAGTCATCGAAAGTTATCAGCAAGCCATTGATGAGCTATTTGGGCTGGACATTCTTCTTCTTCGTTTTTGCTTTCTTCGGGCCAAGCTGGTTCCGATGGGTCGCGGCGTGGTTCATTTTCAACGCCGGAGCCAATCTTAAGTTCCGCAAAAGCGGATTCTTGAACTTAACGTCATGGCCAGCGGGAGCAACGAGGTTTCAGTCGTTCAAGTTCAGGAGATAGGTGCTTGCATCGTTTTAGGAAGTCACTCGATATTCAAATATCTGCACTTTGGCTAACTGGTCGGGCAAGTTACTGATGATGATAGTGACTCGGCTTGCCCTTGCTCCCAATTTCAGATGCTATTAGACAGTGTCAAGCAATATTTTTGCCCCAACGGGGCAGTTCAAATTAGCCCAACACGAAGTGTTGGGAAGATTCGGCATCGCCCGCGAGCCAACGGTTCGCTTCAATCCAATAAAATAGATGCGTCATGCCTCAATCACTTTCTCAAATAATTGTTCATGGTGTCTTCAGTACCAAACATCGAACTCCTTGGCTCAATGAAGAACTGAGTAAGTCCCTCTATGCTTACCTCGCAACAATAATGAAATCAAATGAGCATGTTCCAATCTTGATCGGGGGACACAAAGATCATGTTCACATTTTGTTCGGAATGGCTCGCACACTATCAATGGCGGACACGATCAAACACGTTAAGGTCAATTCTTCGATTTGGATCAAGGAAGAATTCGAAGGCCGGAAGGACTTCGCATGGCAAAGCGGCTACGGAGCATTTAGCGTTTCATATCCTTCGATAAGTTCGGTAATGGCATACATTTCCGGCCAAGATGAACATCATAAGAAGCTTTCCTTTCAGGACGAATATCGGCAGCTAATGGAAGAACATGGAATCGCAATCGACGAACGATACGTTTGGGATTGAAGCGAACCTTTGGCTCGCGGATTCACTTGAACCTAACCTAGGGCTTCGCCACTAGGCTAATTTGAACTACTCCTTTGGGGTAAAGGGGTCTTTATCTTCGCCTAATCCTGATTCTGCCCGATGTTCAGCAAATACCCGTCCGCCTCAGCGAACGCATTTCTCCAATCCACCGACTTAACAAGGTCAACCTTAGCCCAATGAACTCCACCTAAACTCATAAGGTCATCAAAGTAAGCATATTCAACCCATTCACCATCGACTTTTTTTACGGTAGCCGAAATAGAGTCTTCACCAGGAATTGAGATCTGAATCACTTCACCAGTAAGCAATGCTTCAGAAAGAACTTCCTGAATCGCAGGCGCATAAGTTATCTTATGTCGAGTTTCTGGCAGAGTTGGATTGAACTGAGCCAGCAATTCCAGCCTCCTCGCATAATGTTCACCCTCATCAAAATAGACAATCTGTGAGTAATCGTAGTGATGAATTTCTTCATCCTTCCCAAGTGTATCGACATTTTGAAAACGAAATCCATTTTTGGTTAAATTGAGAATCCGCCCCCATGCCACACCGTCGCCATCTTCCCATCGACAAAATCCGATCAACTTGCCAGATTGAACATATTCCTGAAGGTATTCAGTAAGAGCTTTCATCTTGTCAGAATTAGCCCGGCTCGATGCCAAGGCTCACAAGCTTCAGCAAATACCCGTCCGCCTCGTTTCGGCTGTCGCGCCAATAAAGTTCATCAACCTGATCGATCTTGACCCACTGACTCCCCTTCGCGACCATCACATCGTTGTAGTACGTTACTTCCGCCCAGCCAAACCCAATCTGACCAATTGTTACGTCTTGCTCGTTACCCCCATTGATAGCAATCCGAATAACTTCCCCACTCTTAAATGCCTTGGAAAAGATATCGGCGACTTCTTCCGGGTCAGTAACCGGGTCAACATCATCAGGAAAAGTTGGAAAAAATTCCTTCAGCAACGTGAGTCGCTCTGCGTAAACCGGATCAACATCGAAGTACTGAGTCTCGGCCAACTGATATGTCTCAATTTCCTCGTCGCGACCATAAACATCAAGTTGTTGAACGATATAAGTGGTTTCTGTGACTTCGAGAATTCGTCCCCACAACATGAATTCTCCATCAAGCCAAGGGCAAAAGCCAACCGGGGTGCCGCTGGTTACAAGTTCATTCAATTTGTCCAAAAGGGGATTCATCCCGTAGAGTTTACATAAATGTCACAATACTATGATGAAGCGCGTCGTGATCCTTGGCTCAACCGGAAGCATCGGCACGCAAACTTTAGACATTATTCGCCAGTTTCCTGACCAATTTCAGGTTGTTGGTCTTGCCGCCGCTCGAAACGAGCAACTTTTGTCAGAGCAAGCTACAGAGTTTAAAGTCGATCAAACTGTCCTTTTTGAACGCGATGGAATGAACGCATTAGTCGCTCTCGCAACCCTTGAACGAGCAGACATTGTGGTTGTCTCGGTTGCTGGTGTTATCGGGCTACTGCCGACTTTTGAAGCAATCAAAGCCGGAAAGCATATTGCCCTTGCGAGCAAAGAAGTTTTGGTTGCTGCAGGGGAAATAGTCATGCCACTGCTAAAGGAGCATAACGTGACCATGACTCCGATTGATAGCGAACACAGCGCAATCTTTCAATGCCTTCAGGGTTACCGACCGGATCAAGTCAGCGAAATCATCCTTACTGCCAGCGGCGGACCCTTTCGAGGTCGAAGTCGAGAAGACCTAAAGGAAATTACCGTCGCCCAGGCCCTCAATCATCCAACTTGGAACATGGGCGGCAAAATCACGATCGACTCGGCAACCCTCATGAACAAGGGACTTGAGATGATCGAAGCAAGATGGCTGTTTGAAGTCGAAATGGACCAAGTTAAAGTAGTCGTCCACCCTCAAAGTGTGATTCACTCGATGGTCAAGTTCACCGATGGATCAGTACTCGGGCAACTTGGGTGGCCCAATATGAGGCTTCCAATTTTGTACGCACTCACCTATCCCGAGCGCCAACCAAATGACCTGAAAAACTGGGATCCAACCGATACTCCAAATCTGACTTTCGAAAAACCGGATGAAATCGCCTTCCCTTCGCTGGCTCTCGCACGCCAAGCGGCGAAGGTCGGCGGCACCATGCCAGCCGTGATGAACGCGGCCAATGAAGCCGTTGTCGCTGCCTTTTTGCAAGGAAAGTGCGGCTTTTTAGACATCCCGTCCGTAGTAGAAAAGGCAATGTTGGAACATTCAACGTCCTCCGCGACGTTAACATCAATATTGGATGCCGATCGCGAAGCGCGAATCAGTGTTGCAGTGGCCTTAGGAAATTAATCTATGTTGATGAGCTTGTTGACTATTGTCGTGTTCTTACTGATGTTTTCGGTCCTTGTGGCCGTACATGAACTCGGTCATTACTTATTCGCTCGCAAG
>JAYUOQ010000202.1:0-4276 GCA_043760685.1 Armatimonadota bacterium
GGTCAAGTTCTAACATGGTGGAGAAAGAAATTGGCAAGAACTTCCACTTCGGCAATCAGGCTATAGAAACGGTCATTTTCATTGTGTTTATGATTGTCAGCATTTTCTTTGCCCTATCCATGTTCGGGTTTCGGAACACCTTCAAACAAGCCGACGTCGACGTACTATTTCCAACGCCAATTTCGACGAAAGTAGTCATGTTCTTTCGGCTGTTTCGAGACTATGCACTTACATTGTTTCTGCCTCTGTTAATTGCCCTGTTCACCTACCAATTTGGGATTGGTGCATTAAATGCAGTTAAGAAGAGCGATCCACAAAATCTTAGCAATTTGATCCGAGGAGGTCTGGTTGCTTGGATACTGCTTTCATTGGCTTGGATCAGCATCAGCTATTCAGTTTGCTTTTTCGTCGCAAAAAACGAAAAGCGAAGCCGACTCATAACGAACTCAATTGGCATCTCAATATTCCTTGCCGTTGCACTCGTGTTTGGCTCAATTTGGATGAAAATGAACGCTAATCCGTCTTTTGAAACAGTTGTTCAATCGACGTCAGAACCTTGGCTAAGAGCGATCATGATCATTCCCTCAGCCGCCACCGCAATTGTAATGGGCGGATTCAATGGTTCATTGCTGGCATCAATTGGGGGAGCATTTGTGTTCGTCGCCCTAATCGTTGGATGCTTAAAGTACTCAGCAAATTTGAGTGGATGGATGTACGACCAAGCAGCGACCAAAGGCTCGCAAGGTCAGGCGATGAAGGACTTTCAAAGGAAGGGCGACATGATGGCTATTGCTGCCGAAAGAGCAAGAACAAGCAACTTCGGCAAAAGGAGTCGATTGGCAAAGAAGGTTGCAAATTGGAATTTTCGAAAGGGATGGACGCTTGTCTATAAGGAGATATTGATCCAATCTCGTATTGGTTTTTGGTTGAACATCATCTTTTTGGTGGCAATAAGCGGCTTTGGAATCATGTTTCTGTTTCTTCCTGAGTCTCGAAGTGGCGCGCAAGTAGGACCGTATCTCTATCTGGGTATGACCGGATTTATGGGAGTTAATATGAGTTCGATCCAAGCCTATTCTGGGTTTGTCGAGACTCTGCGTAGGGTTGAAGTAATGAAGCCTCTTCCGCTTACTTCAGCCCAAATTGCGTTCTATGAGACCGCCGCGAAGGCAATGGTCGCAATGTTCATGTCATTTGTTCCATTTGTAATTGGCTTAGCCTATCAGCCAAAAATTTGGCAATTTCATTTCGCGGGAATGATCGCGGCCCCGTCATTGTCACTTGCCCTTGTCTCAGCGATTTTTCTAATCGTCGTGCTTTTTCCGGATTTTGATGATCCAACCCAGCGTTCATTTCGAGGGATAATGCAACTCATAGCCATGGCTGTAATCATGGCTCCAACTGCTATAGCCTTCATTGGGTTTGGTGTACTTCACTGGTCTCCAATAATTCCGGCACTTATTTGTCTTGGAATCAACTTGGGTGTGACACTGGTCTTGACCACCATTGCTGGTCGCTTCTATGCTGATTTCAATCCTAGCGAGTAGACTACAGAAGGTCGGAACGTCTCAGTTGTTTGGGATGTTGAAGAATAAATTATGAAGTTACGTGCCTCCACAAAAATTCTGTTCGGGTTTATTGGTCTTGTCGCAATAGCCTATGGTGGCAGTGTCGGCTACACGAAAATACGTCTCACCGGAGTTGATCTTCATCCAATACCTTCAAGCGATCTCTGTCTTTTGGCTATTGGTCCAAACGCTGGCGTCAAAACAATCATTGCTAACCAAATGGTTCAAATTGTTGAGGCATCCGATAAATTCGGTGGCGGTCAATCTGCCGACGGCGGAGGAGCACAAGAAGGATCCGTCAAAAAGCGAATCCCCGTTAGGGAGTTAGTAGAGGTACTAGGCGGCGATCCCGAAAGCGCGCAGGTTTTTGTGAAGAAGCTGAGGGCTGCAAATGAAGACAATGAAACCGTCGAAGAGGCACCAATTTGGACAAAAGAAGACATCCAAAAGGCACTAGCAAATGATGCTTCACTCAAAGCCAAATTAGAGCATGACCTCTGCGTATCCCTGGACGGGAAGCCAAATCCGATTATTAACCGACTTTCTTTTTTCTACGGGATAAGGGTCAAAGTGCCGATCACCCTCAAAGTTCCAAACGCCTTAGGGGCAGAGATCAAGACTACTAACATCGTGAATTTTAAGCCAAGGTTCATGACTCAATTCTACAAAAGCATGCAGGAGAAGTTTTACAGCAAAGAAGAGTTGCAAACTTATTACACTTCATACCTAAAAGAAGAGAAGCCTGAGCCTCAAAATCTCGCTGAAACCCTCGATAAGGTCTTTAAGCGAGCAGAAGGTAGTGAAGAACTCGCAAAGGCTGAAAGAATCGCTTCGAATTCCACAATTCTTGTAAACCAGCCAATGATCGAAGGCGTATCGATGCAGGAGCAAACCGATGGGAAAGTTATTACGTACGATCTCAAAATACGATTAACACCCGATGGCAAGAACCGACTTTGGAAATTCTCTAGTGAGGGCGGAACCCAAATTCTCGTGATTTCAAAGGGAGTCGCGATAGCCGCCGCCATTATCGGAACTCAGCTCAATAGCCAAGAACTCGTAATAAAACAGATAGCAGATAAGCGCCTAGTAGAGGAAGCTGTAAGTCTAGTAAAACCAAAAAACTAACGGAACCACAATGAAACCACTACTACTGGCCATAATTGCGATTTTTTCCCTGGCAGGATGCGGTAAGTCAGATCCAAAAACATCTGCTAAGCCCGCACTGCCAGATATCAAAATAACGGCTGAAAATCAGCGCACACTCTTTCCCTTTGCGGTGGGAAATACGTGGACCTACGCCATCGAAATCGTTTCAGAAGGCAAAGATCGGCCAAAAGAGACGAGGACCGGGGAAATCCAATACAAGGTTACCAAAGTCTCAAGCGATTCTAGTGACTCGGTTAGGGCAACTCTGGCCGTTATGCAAGATGGTAAGCAGCAAGATGAACAAGATTGGAGTTGCGACAGCAAAGGTATTTTCCAGCTTTCCAGCAAGTCATCAAAAACGCCTTATTCGCCAAAGCAACCAGTCATAAGATTCCCGGTCAAAGATCAGGATGAATTCAAATGGGAAGGTACTGGTATCACTCCAATTGGCAAGCAAGGCAAAATGGAGTACGCATTTAAGAACGATGGAATTCAAAAGAATGTCGATACTGAAATGGAATCCATGCCTGCATTGTTCATGCAATCCGCCGGAAAATTCATGTCGAGCGATGGAACCGCCGGTCAACTGGTTTCCAATTCTTGGTTTTCACCCGGCGTTGGTTTAATTCGATATCGACAAGTTATTGGCTTAAAGGGTATGAATTCAGCCATAACCTTGCGCTTGAAAAGTTACAATGTGAAGAAATGAAAAAGCAAATTAGTTTTTGGCTCCTTACTTTGATAGTCATCGGATTGATCGGATGCGATTCAAAATCTGCCGATGCAAATGCGTCAAACAGCACATTAAAGTCAGTTTCGTCTGACAACAATAGTGCAGGAACCAACACTCCAGACACAAATAGTGCTGGGAAACCCGAAGGAAAACCGGTCGAGCCTGGGCTCGATCTTTCAAAGATCCCCACTGAGCTCAAGAACGATGCCTTTGAATATTACGGCCTGGGCAGAACAGATCCAATAAAAATGTCTGTGACCCAAAATGGTGCGGCTGAGCCAGCTACCCAAACTGTAGCCCTGAAGAAGGTAGAAAACGGCAAAGCTGAATTTACCATTACCAACCAAGGTGGACTCGAAAAGCTGGGTGAAGTCATGGTCAGCCTCGACAAAAACGGAATTAAAGTGGTTTCGGTCAATGGACAAAAAGCCGATTCGGAAACATTTGAACTTCCATCTGGTCTAACAACGGGAAAGACATGGCCGTTCAAGCTAGAGAGCAATGGCATGAAACTTACGGGTTCAAACGTAGTTAAGGGAACTGAATCGATCACTACCGCCGTTGGAACGTATAAGGACGCTCTGTTAGTTGTTTCAACCGCCACGGGAATTCAAAGTGGTCAAAAAGTAATGTTGAAGTCGAAACAATGGCTAGTTAAAGGCAGAGGGCAAGTTAAAGCTGAGATCACCAATGTTTCTGGAAAGAATACGCAATCAGTCACGATGTCAGAATCGAATTAACTTTTCGATTCTGATAGTCGTCGGCTGTTTGGTCGGATGTGGACATGGTCAATATGTTGAGATTCAAACTAGCCAACCATTCGTTC
>JAYUOQ010000203.1:0-4275 GCA_043760685.1 Armatimonadota bacterium
TTTTCATCCTCGTTTATTGCTGGTGCCGAAGGTTGTTGGTTGGCTTGGGACCGGTTGCGAGCAAAATTGATCGCCTGGTTGAGTTCTTCATTGTTGGTTTCCTCAACGTGGTCGGCTTGCCAATCGACCTCGAACTTTTCACGAGTTAGCTGGTAGTGCCGTTGTTCATAAAATTCAACTGGCAATTGGCGGGACCCAAGTTCTTCGGCGGACTTATCTAGGTAATCGTTCCGGTCGTAATGAGCTGGGCGGTTCTTGTACAGTTTGATTTTGATGTCGTTTTCGGCTTTTCGGACGCTGGCGAGAGTTTTGATTCCGCGCAAGATTCGATTATGGGATCGTTCGTGCACGTTGTCCCAATAGAGTTCATCGTGCTCGGATTCTTTTGAGTGCTTGATCTCACTGAGTTTGATGTCGGCTTTGGCAGCACGAAGATGGTTGTTGACGATTTGTTCGACGACTACTTCTTCTAAGGAGGTGTAGTTCTCACCGAGGAGTCCGTGGCGGAGTTGTTGGACGCCGTAGAGGATCGATTCATATTCGACGGTGTCTTTGAGTACGAAATCTAGCGACTCGATCCTGGTTCGAGTGTATAGATCGCCGAATTCGCGCCAGGCTTTCGGGTTCGAGCGTAGTAGGTCTCTGACGACATGGAGTTGATTGGGGGATAAGATTTGGTCTTTGAGTGATTCGAGGGTTACAGAAGTGGTCGTGTCCATTGTGGTTTTTTAGAAATTGGTAAAGAAAGGAACCTAAATTCGGAAATTTTGGGAAAATGTTCAGTTTTTGAAATTTGGATGGTGGTGGGGTTGTAGCCTCAAGAGCTTCGTTCAAAATCATCCTCGTAGGGACTCCTTCGTCGCAATTGAGGCAGCGGAGGTCTGGATTGCAGTTTTTGAAATTTGGATGGTGGTGGGTTTTTAGCCTCAAGAGCTAGGTGCGAAATCATCCTCGTAGGGACTTCTTCGTCGTACTTGAGGCAGCCGGGGTCTTGATGTCAGTTTTGAAATTTGGTTGGTGGTGGAGTTTTAGCCTCAAGAGCTTCGTTCGTAATCATCCTCGTAGGGACTCCTTCGTCGCAATTGAGGCAGCGGAGGTCTCGATGTCAGACTGGCGACCTTTGAGTTCATCGAAGGATCGAGGTTTCGCATTGAATTTCACCCG
Organism: Armatimonadota bacterium; assembly: GCA_043760685.1. Classification (GTDB taxonomy): domain Bacteria; phylum Armatimonadota; class Fimbriimonadia; order Fimbriimonadales; family Fimbriimonadaceae; genus Fimbriimonas. The sequence continues at coordinate 1,165 of JAYUOQ010000203.1, forward strand.
CCTGATGTTTGCTTTCTCCTCGTTGGTGAGAGGATTGTTGAGGCGACTTACCAACTGAAATACACCTTTTCTTCTAAACATGCCTTGACAGACGAAAGATTCTTCAACGATTTGATCGATGAGTTGACTGAGTCGATCGAGGTTCTGATCGATTTGGTTTTCATCGGCTCGTCTTGATTTGATTAATTGAATTTGGTTATTTTTGAGCTTAAGATAAGCTTTTGCTTCGCTTTTTGAGGGAAACTCGAGTTTGTGGAGTTTCCGGTTTTCACGGAATTTGATGCGAAAGACTCTGGCGTCGTCTTTGTTGGTGATCCAACCCATATACTCTTAGTGTACACTAAATGCGTACTGATGTCAAGATGTGGGGGATGTTTTCTGAATATTGTTGAGGGCGTCGATTCGGAATTTCAGACAACAATGAAGTGGCGGGCTGGAATTCCCAGAATGATCGAAACGTCGACCCGCTGATTAAGAGTTTCCCAAATGCCACATTCATTATACCATTTAGGTTCAAATCGACGGCATTCTGAGGAATCAAAGTTCAGGATCATCTGAGGATAGGATGTCAAATCGGGGGACGAGAAGCAATGGAGAATTGAGTGGGAATGCTATTGTTCCAATCTCAGGTTCCCTCTCAGTCCTTTCTGTCCCAGCTAAGTTCAACCGACATTTCCAGATCGTGAGCTATCTGCCCCTAGAGTCGTTGAAAGGCATAGTGAACTGACCTATCTCCTCAGATATCTCTAAGGTATATTTGGCTCAGGAATTGAAGAATGATCTTATCAGCACTATTACCTCTTTTTGGGTTCTGTTTTGAATCTGCGATGCAAAACCCCGGGGCAGTTAAAGTTAATGTCAAGGAGGGCGCAAAGCTGACATTCGAGATTCTCAGAGAAGGGCGAAAATGGGGGGCTGACGATACTGGGAAACGCTTCCTGATGCCAGCTTTGGTACGTGACCAATCAAAAATGACCCTGGAAGTTGCTGTCGGCAAACCTGATCGTATTTATTTCAACTTTTCAAATCATATCGCAGAATTCTCACGTGGAGGCAGGAAGGCATTAGCGGAATTTGGTGCGAACGGTCGCGACTGGCCGTCCTGGTGCAACGCCGAAGGAATTATGGTTCTCAGTCCAGAAAAAATGGAAGCCTTCGACGACGAAAAAGCACTTAATGCCGCTGGCTCGATTCTTGGCATCATGGGCAATCCTGCTGACGGAGATTTTCTAATAAAGGGTCAATTTGTCTACTCCATACCTTTGGGAATGAACTTCTATGAGAAGGCTTGGGCACAAGCCGACGAAAAATTTGTTTGCTACAAATGGACTAGGGATGGCGATTTTGCAAACATTGAAATCACGAAGAGCAAATATGAACCGAGGTACGGTGACGATGACTATCGAAAGTCGAGAACGTATGTCAACGGTAAAGCCCGTCTGTCATTGTTAGATGGAATGCTCGTGAGTTCGGATGTCGAGATCGATAACGGTCAAGAGTCAGTTCATTTGATCTCGAAGAGATTGTAAGTCACGGACTTGAGACCAGGAATTTCCGAGGACCTATCCATCGCCCAGGCCCGGAATAGAGTTGGACGAGGTTGCCGCATCCTTCCCCGTCTTGAATTGAATTCGGAAATCGAGCAAGCAGTTCTCCTCGTAGTTCCGAAGCAAGCACGAGGGCATGAGCCAACTTCGAAGATGCTGTATTCACTATCTCGAAGTTCTTGTTCACGGAATAGTATTGACCACTGGCTTCTAGTAGCTCATTGAAGGATTTTGTTCCCTCAGCCGCTGACATTGGCGAATCTGCCTTCATAAGGTGATCAGCCTTAGCATAGGCGGTGTCTAGCTTCTCTTGTTCGTTTTCAAGGCGAGCACCTAAACCGGACTCCGTCGCTGAATCAGGTTGAGTTCCGTTTCCGCAACCGCCAGCCAGAAGGAAGGACAAAATAAGTACAGGGCAGCAGGCACGAATCATTCCTCAAGCTTCCACGGTGTCGCCTTTAAGGTCTTCACATTAAACGTTGCAACGTAGGACACTCTTGGGTGCCCTACCTTATTTGGGTCTTCAAACCGACATGCAAAAGTTAGGTTGAAAGTTTTGTCGAAACCACCCAGACCAGTCTTTCCTGTGCGAATCAGCCCCTTTTTAGGAACCTTAAGTCCATCAAATACTGTCGAGATGTCGGCACCCTTGAGCCACTGATGGATTCCATCTTTGCCAATATTGAACAAGTGGCAGCTACTCGTCTGACTATCAACTTTGCGATCTAAACCAAAAAAGGTTCCATCTTGGGAGGGAGAAATGTCCCTGTACGGAAAGTTACTTGCATAGTCTCCAGCTTGCCGTTTCGAATTGACCTCAAATCCATCCTTGATCAAATGGTAGCTAAACCTTTGTGAGTCTTTCCAAGCAAAGATGAATTCATCACATGCCTCGTCGGATACTTGCTTGTTCCAAACTTCGAATCTTACGTTTGATGGTGCCTGCCCGTGTAAAGTCAGAGATAGTTTTTGATATCCAACTGGAGGATAAGACACACTTTGATTGAGAATGACGAGCGAATGAAGTATTAACATATTCCAATCTTACCAATCTGCCTTAGCAACCATATTCTTCAGCACCCATCGCTTTTAGACGCACTCCAATTGGTGACTGCTTTGGCAGATAGAATTCTCCAGTCCAAATTTTCGGAGTTTTCGCATCTCGCATTATTCGAAGCGCACCAACCGATTTCTTGTGACTCATTATTTTGAACTCGACATGACCCTTGGTTTTGTTGCTTCCTACAACATCGAAGTATTCATCTTTGACTCCAAGGATCAAAGAACCTGAAAGTTTCGGAACGAGTTTGTGAGCACTTCCTTTTGGCCAATTGATGACGAGCGTTGCCTTTTGAGTTCCTATTTTGCCGACATAATCGTAAGCATGGGTTTCTGGTCTTTGAATCGCGACCAAGGCACAAACGTAGGATGATAACATATGAAGCCGATCTTACCTCCATAAGATAAACAATGTTTCACCAGCAGATTCAACCAATGGGAATCCTATTGTTCCAATATTAAGTTCTGTTTCTGCCCTAACTGTCCCACTTAGGTTCAATTCGGC
>JAYUOQ010000204.1:0-11661 GCA_043760685.1 Armatimonadota bacterium
CAATTGCTAAAATCCGGTTGGCGAACCACCAGCGCAAAAAGGTCGGCCCCCAGAGTGGGAAGGAACCTTCTTTGAGGTTTCCTCCTGCAACTCGCTTGACAACCACAACAAAAACAAAAAGCAAGGGAACCTGAACCGCATTGATCCCTAGCCCCACCAAGAAGGAATGAATGTCCGATAAACCATTGTTGGAAAGGTAAATAGCCGCCAAAATTGGACCCAACCATGTCACGGCTTGAATGCCGTACAATACCATCACGCAAAGAAACATAATGCACTTTGCGATTCGATACTGTACTGGTGAAACCGAAACAAACGTTGGCTCCTCTGAGATTGGGCGAACCATTCCATCAAGCAAAGACGCAAGGCTGCGAATAGTAGGGTTTTCGTATAAATCCAATACCGACAGGCCCGGAAATCCGTGAGTACTTCGAAGGGTAGAAACGATCTTGGAAGCGAGCAACGAATACCCACCAAGTTCTAAAAAGAAATTGTCATCGCAAGAGATGTCTGTCGTTCCAAAAAGCTCCTTCCAAACGCCAAGCAACATGGCTTCGGTCTCGTTCATTGGCGGAAGGATTTCACGTTCAATGCGAACCGTATGACCATGCAAGGCAGCGCATGCTCCACGATCAATTTTTCCACTGGGCAGTACTGGGATCGAATCAACGATCTCAACCGACTGAGGAACCATATAAGCTGGCATCAGGCTACGCATCCGCTCCAAAAAGTCTGAAAATCGAAGCTCATGATTCTCTTTGAGCATTGCAAGGGCAACCAGCTGAGGGTTATCACTGTCCGCACCACGAACCACGACTACAGCAGTTTGAATACTTGGTTCGGTTTGAACATGGCTTTCAATTTCCGAAAGCTCCACTCTATGTCCGCGAATCTTAACCTGATTATCGATTCGACCAAGCCAAATGATATCGCCTTCGGGACTGACCTTGACTCGATCACCGGTTCGATACAGTAACCGATTGTGCCGATCAGGATCAGAATGAGGGTTCTGAACAAATCTACCAACATTTAGTTCCTCCCGGCGAAAGTAACCATTTGAGACTCCAACACCAGCGATGGCGAGTTCACCTTCATCACCAGGTAAAACTTCTTTAAGTTCTTCATTAATGACGAAACATTCGTATCCAGGCAATGCTTTTCCAATCGTGACAGGTTGATTTGGGGCGCAACGACCAAAAGTTGCCCCAACCGTTGCCTCGGTCGGGCCGTAAGTATTCAGAATCTCTCGATCGGGCTTCCACCACCGCTCTATCATCGAGGCCGATAAACTCTCCGCCCCGAACAAGATTCGCCGAAGAGTAGGCACATCTCCATCCACCATCGATAGCAAAGTTGGAGCGCAAGAAATAATCGAAATCTTGTGAAGGTTCAAAAACTCATAGAGCTCTTCACCGGAATGAACATGGGTGGGAGATGCAACGACCAATGTTGCTCCGGCAAGAAACGTTGGCCAAACTTCCTCATGGTGACCATCAGATGCTGGCGAAAATCCTTGAAAAACCCGATCACCTGATTCGACTCGAATACAGACCGCCTGGTTTCCGGTCACAAAGTTTGACAGGGCAGCATGGGTAATGGGCACCCCTTTTGGACGTCCGGTTGTCCCGGATGTAAAGATGATATAGGCCAGATCAGAAGGCCTCAGACTCGGTGCCGTCGCCTGGTCTGATCGAGTATCAAGCCCATCTAGAAGATTCTCTAACGTCCTTACGGGCGCCGAACAGCCAATGAGATTCGACAACCGCTCTTCGGCAATGACTAAAACCGGATCAGCATCCTCAATGCAATCAGCAATTCGGCCGGGAGGTGATGTCGCGTCGATGGGAACATAAGCGGCACCAGCCTTCAAAATGGCTACGAGCAATAAAACGGCAAATGGTCCTCTCGGTAATACGAAACATACGCGGTCTTGAGGCTTGATACCAATTGAACCCAAAACTGCGGCAAGCTGATTCGATTTTTGTTCAAATTCTAGGTACGACCACTCCATTCCGTCTGCAATAATCGCTGTCTTTGAAGGAGAATTGTTTGCCCAATAGGCTAATGGTTCAAAGACAAAATCTTGGCTGGGAATCGGCGTGTTTGCCTGTTTAAAATCCATTTTGTTTACAACAATCGTCCTCTAACCTAAGAATAGTTAAACGGTCTGCCTCGCCTTAAGTTCATTGTGAACCTATGATAGAGCAAGTTAATTTACCTCTCTCATGGCAAAACCATCTCAAAAAACAGAACAACTTCTCGGAGAGATTTGTTCCAATCAGAGCGTTGGATTTCAAGAGATCGAAACATCTCATTTGTCAGGTAGCATTGATCTTTAACGTTAGGCTATGTCTACTACTTATTTGATCTATCTTTTTCTTGGTATTACAGTTGGCACTGGTGTAGGATTTGCGTTCCTAAAGACTCGATTCCAAGTTCTTGAAACTGCCAATAAGGAGCGAATGGCGGCTCAAGACAAGGAGCTCAAGGAGCGACAAGAAAAGCTCAACACTTTGTTGCCCCTCGAAGGTGAAATTAAGCAACTGAGGGAATCACTAACGGCTCAAGCCCAGAGAGTAGAAGAAACCACGATCCAAAGTAACATAGAACGCGAACTTCGATCAAAACTAGAGACCGAACTTGAAGCCTCAAATAGAGTCATTCTGGAAAAAGAAGACGCTCTCAAGCGAGAGCGAGAAAGGTTTCTTGGGGAAAAGGAACTCCTTGAAAACTCTTTTGCAAACCTCTCAAAGCAAGCTCTATCGCAGGCTCAAAATTCTTTCCTTGAACTTGCGAACCAGAAATTTGCCGATGAGCGTAAAGTCGGACAAAAGGAAATCGACGAGGTTCTTGCTCCAATGCGCGACACACTCAATCAGTTGCGAGAGCACACCAAGGATATTGAAGAAAAGAGAACCGAATCATATGCCCAATTGAGCATGCAGGTGCGAAGCCTTCTGGCCTCGACAACCAAACTTGGTAATGCTCTCAATCGACCTGAAGTGCGTGGTTCATGGGGTGAACTAACTCTACGCAGGGCTGCGGAACACGCCGGTCTTGTCGAAGGAACCGACTTCGATATGCAGGTCCACACGACTACCGAAGATGGTCGATTCAGACCTGACATGATCGTTCGACTTTCAAATAATCGAGTGATCGTGGTGGATGCCAAAGCTCCGCTTTCAGCCTATCTATCTTCCATCGAGACAGAAGACCCGATCGAAAAGCAACTCAAGTTGAAGGAGCATGCTGCTCAAGTTCGAAAGCACATCAATCAACTTTCCACCAAGCAGTATCAAGGCATGTACGCTGATACCGCTGACTTTGTCGTGATGTTTGTTCCAAATGAATCGCTTTACCAAGTTGCCATTCAAGAAGATCCCGACCTACTCGAAGAAGCATTTTTGCGAAAAGTCATATTGGCTAACCCAATGACTTTGGTTGCCCTTCTCAAAACCATCGCGAATGGAATGCAGCAACAAAAGGCTTACGAAAATGCCCTCCAAATCGCCAAACTTGGCGGAGAGCTACACGACTCGGTTGCTGTATTTGCTGAACACTATTCCGGAGTCGGTGCAGCCCTCGAGCGAGCCGTTAAGAAGTACAACGAAGGCAGCCGTTCCATCGAACGGAACGTCGTCTCCAAGGCTCGCCGAATGAAGGAGCTTGGCCTAAAGACACAGAAACAAACCGAAGAAGCCGCCATCCTAGCCGTGGTCGTTGAGCCTCATTCGTTGCCGGTGCCGATGAAAAAGGATGAACCTGAAATCGAGAGTTTGTTTTAAGAGACTGACTCTGCTCCGTGGGTTCAACCCAATTATTGGACTGAGATTCATCCCTTCCGTCTCGCCAGTCAAACAATCAGAGAGTCGAGGATTGACTGGCTCGCCACCTTCCCTATCTAGGGAAGGACTTTGGCTCTTTGGAGATTACATGGGCTATTCCAGATCCTGAATAGCAATCTCACCAAGGCAGATTTTGTGAATAATATCTGCCACACCATCCGGATTGGTAAGAACACAACGTGCTGAGATTCGCACTACCGTAATTCCGGCTTGTCGAAGAAGTTGATCACGGACCAAGTCGATTTCTTGTTTCCATTCGTGGGTGCTACCGTCAATTTCGAAGACAATTTTTAGGGGAGCATAATAGAAATCAACCGTGACTTTTCCAAGCAGAGGAACTTGCCGACGAAAGTGGAAATCCTTGTTCACCTTTGGGCGCAATCGCTGCCATATCATCACTTCTGGCAGAGACATCATCTGCCGCAATGACCTATCGCGGACTATTTTGCCGGGCGCAACCTTACCAAAAACCTCTTTGTCACGGTTTGAAGAACTCACTTACGATCCAATGTTACGTTCTAAATCACTTGCGAAGCGAAGTCCTTCCCCAGATAGGGAAGGTGGCGCATCGATCATTCAAAGACCTTTTTAAACGATGATCGATGCGACGGAAGGGATGAAGTTTTCCGGGGATGACAACAAAGCTTTTAGATCACCGAAACAAACACATACGTCCCTGAACCGACATTTGCCATTGACTTTACCGCCTTTCCGCCCTCAGTAGCCCCAGTGCCCGGAACAAACACGGTCGCCGACGTATTCGGCGGAACCACTACCGTCATCGTCAACTTATTCCCCTCTCGCTTCCATGAACTTTCAATTCGGCCATACATCGAGTCATGGTGAGCCTTAACCCAAGTCATGTCGCCAACCACCGACGGCTTCACGATGAATTTCTTAAATCCTGGTCCAGCAGGATCAGGCTGAATTCCCGCCAAGGACTTATAAAACCACTCGCTTACTGATCCAAACATCGAGTGATTGTGAGAAAACGTGTTATCGCTGTACTCCCAGTGCTCCCAAATCGTCGTCGCCCCGTTTTCAATCATATGCCCCCAACCAGGGAACGCCTTGTTATTGACAATTCGATAAGCCACATCGTTTCTACCGGCGCCCGAAAGAACTTGAAAGACATACTTCGTTCCAAAAATCCCAGTTGTTAAGTGGAAATCGTGAGCCTCAATGTCCTTGATCAATACATCAAGAGCTTTTTCTTTCATATCATCGGGCACTAGTCCAATGGCCAACGAAAATGCCTGCGAAGCTTGCGTGCCCGTATCATACTTTCCTGTTTTCCTATCAAGAAATCGATCATTATAGCGAGTCTTCGTTGCCTGAATTTCTTTGACATTTGCGGCTACATTTTTGCCCGACAAAAGTAGGTTCAAGTAATAAAAGGCAGTCCCGGCCAACTCTGGCGATAATTCAACGAGTGCTTCATGATCATTGAGTCCCGTCGATAGCAACCCATTGACCAACTTCGACTTCAAAAGAGAATTCCAGACCTTTTGGCGCTCGCTTTGCTCTTCTCTCCAACTATTTTCGCCATAGTACCGTTCAAGGTCGCTCAACAAAATCGGATAAGCCGAACCCCATGCCACCGGACCGCTTTGCCCGCCATGCCCTGCATCGGCTATTCCAACAAATGGTGCCGTCTCCGTGAATCCTCCATTTGGCCGCTGAGCCTCAGCCATTAGATCAATCGTATTCGAATAGAATCGCGCCATATTGAACGTATAGATCGCCATTTCGCTGGTAGCAACTTGATCCCCCCCGTACCCAAACTTCTCTCGGTGAGGACAATCCGATTGAACGCTAAACAGATTGCTCAACAGCGTCCACTCCACCATCGTCTGTATCTTATTGAACAGAGGATTCGAACATTCAAACGATCCGATCTGTTCGACATCTGAGTTCATCCTCAATCCTTCAAAATCTGCCAATGTGGGCTTTCCGGGGTACCCAGTCACCTCGACGTATCGAAATCCATGGAAGGTAAATCGAGGCTGAAAAACTTCAGGCCCTGAACCTTTCAACACGTACTCATCAAGCTGAAAAGCAGTTTTAGGTTCGCCATTTCCAGTGTATACGTAGTCCTTTCCACCGCCTTTGGATTGACCAGTAACTGCCGTCATTCCATTCAATATTCCATTCTTATAGAGAAGTTCACCGGACCTTAGCCGCACACGTGTACCGGCCGAACCCTTGACCTTCATTCGAGTGACACCAGAGAAATTCTGACCATAGTCCACAATGAAAACTCCAGGCTTTGGCTCGGTGATTTGAATAGGTTTTACGACTTTTGTTACTCTTATCGGCGGGGTTCTTTGAGTTGATAATGTCGGAACAAACCCCTGAGACACGACTACCGGTCGTTCCCAGCCATTATCACTAAATCCAGGAGAGTCCCATCCATTTGCTTCCTTTCGAGCATCATAAACTTCCCCTAAGTAGGCACTGTTGCGGATGACGGGACCATCACCAACTCTCCAACTTTCATCGCTCGCCACGGTCTGCGACGTTCCATCTTTAAACTTTATCTCAAGCTGAGCAATCAATCGAGGCTCCCCAATTGCCAAGTGCTCGCGAAGATTAATGTGTCCCCACATTTTGATTGGTAGGGGATTAAAGAAGCCGTTGCCGAGCATAACGCCAAGAGCATTTTCGCCGGCCTTCATTTGCTTCGTAACATCAAATGTTTGGTAGGAGACCCGCTTGGCAAAGTCAGTCCAACCTGGATCCAATTGATGATCTCCGACCTTTGCACCGTTCAAACGAGGTTCAAAGTAACCCAGACCGGAGATTGACAAAACCGCACTTCCAACTGACTTTTCAACATTGAATGACTTCCGAAAAAGAGGAGCAGGGCTGTCATTGAATGGATCAATTGCCACCAGAGTTTGCTTAACAACTCGTTGAATCCATTTGCCCTTCCAATCATTTGGCGACAGCAAGCCCATCATCCAGCTACTTGTTGAGCTCCAGTTCGAGAGATTCCCTTTCTCATCCCATACGCGGACTTTCCAGAAGCACTTCTGTTGGGACGCTAAAGTCTTTCCACCATAAGAAATCTGGATTGAACGTTGAGACTCAACCTTTCCCGAATCCCACAAGTCGCCTTTATCGGCTCTTAGTTTTGGTTCCGAAGAGGCGACCATAATCTGAAATGCGCTTTGCTCAGCCCCACGTTCCGAAGAATTTAACCACCAACTCAACCGGGGCTTACTGACGTCGATGCCGAGGGGCTCCGTTTGATATTCACACCTCAAGTGGTCAACCTTCATCTTCGATATTGGTTGGGCAGTAGAACTCATAGCAAAGAGAATTAGGAAGCTAGCAGACAAAGTCATAGTGATATTTGCGCATGGATGCCGAAGAACATCGTAGTAAGGAACAATGCTGGCAAAAGTGGCATGTTCGTATCTTACACAGATTCACCCACCAGCAAGTAACATATAACCATGATTTCACGCCCAGATTCTCGCGGACGCTTTGGCGCATTCGGAGGACGGTATGTCCCTGAAACGCTTATGCCAGCTCTAGAGCAACTCGAAAAGGAATTTGACAAAGCCTGGGCCGATGAATCTTTCCGCGCCGAATACATGAGGCTTTTGACCGAGTACGTTGGTCGTCCGTCAGCCCTCACAGAAGCCAGAAACCTCAGCGAAGACACCGGTCTTCATGTAACCATCAAGCGTGAGGACCTCAATCACACTGGCGCCCACAAGATCAACAACGCAATCGGTCAAGCACTCCTTGCTGTTCGAATGGGCAAAAAGCGCGTCATTGCAGAGACTGGTGCCGGGCAACACGGTGTCGCCTCGGCAACTGCTTGCGCTTTGCTTGGACTTCAGTGCGAAGTCTACATGGGCGAAGAGGACATTGTTCGCCAGGAGCTCAATGTATTTCGGATGAAGCTTCTCGGAGCGAAAGTCCACCCTGTTTCGAGCGGAACCAAGACCCTCAAAGATGCACTGAATGAAGCGATGCGTGACTGGGTCACCAACGTCGATTCGACTCACTACATCATCGGAACCGCAGCAGGACCACACCCATATCCGTACATGGTTCGAGAATTTCACCGCGTTATCGGTGAAGAAGCGAGGGCCCAGTACGTCGAACGGTACGGATGTACACCGGATGCCATCGTCGCTTGCGTCGGTGGTGGCAGCAATGCGATTGGATTCTTTGTTGGCTTCTACGGTGATGATTCTGTCCGAATGATCGGTGTCGAAGCAGGTGGACACGGGCTGAGCAGCGGGCAACATGCCGCACCTCTAACCGCCGGTTCCCCTGGTGTTCTGCACGGAAGCTATAGCTATCTCATGCAGGACGCGGATGGACAGGTTATTGGAACCCACTCGGTCTCTGCCGGTCTCGACTACCCAGGTGTAGGAGCCGAGCATTCGTATCTTAAAGACTTGGGTCGTGCTCAATACGTTTCGGTCACCGACGACGAAGCCTTGGACGCGCTTCAATGGTGTGCCAGTCGTGAAGGACTGATTCCCGCCCTTGAAAGTGCTCATGCCTTTGCCGCGCTCAAAATCCCGGGACTCTTCCCCAAAGGTTCACGAGTCATCGTGAACATGAGTGGACGCGGCGACAAAGACATGGTTACGGTAGCCAATATTCTCAAACTGTAGCCCGAAGACGTCCGGTTGGATTCGCAAACACTGCTTCCGAAATCAGGTCGCCAAAGGCTTTACCGAGGGCACCAGGTTCAGACATCACAAACATATTGGGAAATTCTTGCTCGATCGAAGGGTTCATTTTGATAATCTTTGAACCTGTTTCCAGTTGAGGGTTCAAGATGACCTCCATGGTCTTAGATATTCCCACTAAATCTTCATGGGTCACAATCGCTTGCAATTTTTCTTCTGGGGTGCTTGCGGGCTCAAGGGAAGGAATGGATGCTTTTCCACTTCGATGAAAGTTTTCTAAGCTTAGAAAAAAGGCTCCCTCAAGTGAGGTTCCTAGCCTATGCTCTGCAAAGTCGCGCAAAGTCTTGCCGTCCGATTGAAAGTTCTTGCTTGCTGAAGGAAAACCGGTCAACTCAGTAATCTTTGACGTATATCTACCTTCAAACGGGGCAAAGTCCACTCCTTCAGGAAGGAAAAGAGGAGTGATTGGAAGATCAAGAAAATTGGCCATAATCCGGTCTTCAGCGCTAAGATATTCCGGCCACTCAGCTTTCTCCAAAATATGACCCCTTACCGCCTGCAACGCCACCACCGTGACGCGAAAGTCGAAGTCCATAATCGGGACAACAGCCTTAAAATCCCACATAAACGTGCGCTTCATACTGCTATGTACGCCGAGTAATGCCCCATAAAGACGTCTTTTGAAAACTCAGTGCTTTTGGCGTCGGTTAAGAGACCGAGTATCCTGTGAATATGCCCATAATGTCCAGCCTATTATTAGTCGGCACCTTGATTCAAACCCCAGCTCAGAAACCAGGCGAAGTGGAAGTGAATCCGCTCCAGTTGCAAGTAAGGCGGAAAGATTCAATGAACGTTAAGGTCAACAATTGGTTTGACCTCAATTCTGGCAAGCAAAGCTCTTTGGAAGCGTTTGCCAAACAAGCCGATAACTATCAATTTGTATTTCTCGGTGAATCTCACGACGACCCGGTTCACCACCAAATGCAAGCAAACGTCATTGAGGCGCTGGCAAAGCGAGGACGAAACGTGATGGTTGGGTTCGAGATGTTCACTCGTCCAAATCAAGAAAATCTCCACGCCTGGACTCTGGGCAAAGAGTCCGAAGACGACTTTATTGCCAACGCAAATTGGAAAAAAGAATGGGGATTCCCTTTTCCTCTCTATCGGCCAATTTTCAATGTCATCAAGGAAAACCGCATCCCGATGGTTGCCCTCAACGTTCCCCGCGCCTGGGCAAGTGCAGTCGGAAAAGGTGGACTATCAGCTCTGACGCCCGAACAGCAGGCTCAAATTCCAACTGTTCTGACCAACAACGAAAATCACAAAGCTGTCTTCACTGGATTGATGGGCGGACACCCGATGACCGGACCGCGGGGAGACAATATATACGCTGCCCAGTGCCTCTGGGATGAGGGAATGGCCGACTCGGCACTTAAATACATTTCCAAGCGATATGGCTCACCCGAGAATATGCCAAAAAACGCAGTTTTTGTAATTGTCGCCGGGATGGGACACGGACTCTATAAGCAAGGAATCAACTGGCGAATCATGCGAAGAACCGGAATGGATACCCTAACGGCAATTGGGATCGAGGGTGAAAAACCGCAGTCTGTTTCAAAGGGACTCGCAGACTTTGTTTACGTATCTCCAAGCTTTGAACGAAAAAACTAACGCACGAAGTTAGAACAAAAATGGGTCCCGAACCAATACGTTCGGGACCCATTTTGACTAGTTCCTTCTGAGGGCTTCGATTCGAGCCTCAATCGGCGGATGCGAGCTCCATAACTTGAACATTCCCTTACCATCAGCGATCTTTGCAGTTGCAAGTCCATTAGGCGCATCGAATGGCTCAAACTTTTGTTGCAGTGTTTGAAGTGCTCCGATCATTGAGCCCCTATTCAACAACTCACCAGCCATCGCATCGGCCCGGAATTCCCGGTGTCTCGAAAACGCCATCGTGATCAACGATCCAAGCATCGTAAACAAAAGTTGGCAAGCGATGTTAACAACAATGTAGACAATGCCCGAGAGCTTTGAATCTACAGCGAGTGATGCGAAATAAGCAATGATCCTCGCAAGGAAGATTGCAAATGAGTTGATGACGCCCTGAAGCAATGTCATCGTCACCATGTCACCATTCTTGATGTGGGCGATCTCGTGAGCTAAAACAGCCTTCACTTGGTCTTCAGGCATTTGGGTAAGAAGGCCAGTTGATACGGCTACTAGAGACCGCTTTTGGCTGGGACCAGTCGCGAAAGCATTCATCTCTGGACTTTCGTAAATTCCTACTTCGGGCATTCCCTTCAAGCCAGCTTTTTCGGCAAGGGCATAAACATCCCGAGCAATCTGCCCTCCAGCGCCAGGAGTCTGAGGCGTGACAAGCTGAATCCCCATCGTCCACTTGGCAATGATCCTAGACAAACCAAGACTGATGAACGCGGCTCCGAAGCCATAAACCAACGAGCTCAGCATGAGCATTTGATAGTTGATGCCTTTTTCTGTAAAAAAGGTATTCAGACCTAAGGCAGAAGTGACGCCGAAAAGCAACAGACCAACCATAAGGTTCGTTGCTAAAAACAAGACAACTCGTTTCATTTAATGGTTATATACGGACAGCCAAGCTATATCGTCATTAAAAATATAATGTTCTATTGCTGGATTTGATGATTAAAAAGGGACAAGAGTTATCCTAATCCCTTAGTCATTCCACCATCAACCAACAAGCTCGTACCTGTAACATACGCTGCCGGCTGTGAGCAGAAGAAAGCTATCGCCGCTGCAATTTCGTCTGGCTTCCCAAGTCGCTTCATCGGAACTTCATTGGCCTGCAACTCCAAGGCTTGAGCGGGAGATATTCCATCACGGCCCGCTCGAATTTCAGCCAAATGAATCTGCCTATCCGTTAAAGTATGTCCTGGCAAGACCCCATTGACGGTAATTCCAAAGGGAGCGAGTTCCAGTGCCTGTAGCCGAGTCAATGCCATCAAACCTGCACGAAGAGTCGAAGAAATAGGCAACAAAGGATTTGGCTCCTTGGCGACAAGAGATGTGTTATGGACGATTCGTCCCCATCCACGTTCCTTCATCTCCGGAGCTACTGATCGAACCATCCTAATCACGTTCATCAGCGTCGAATCAAACCCGGACTGCCATTG
>JAYUOQ010000205.1:0-35462 GCA_043760685.1 Armatimonadota bacterium
TCAAGATGACGACACTCCATCTTGGATAGAATTGACATCTTCGACCATGTCTCTCCGAGACCACGTTAGCGGACAGCTATTGTCAAGTGCGCCAACGCCAGAAGGATCGCATCGACGTAGTTGGTCTATTACTAGTTGAGCTTCTTCAATTGTGCAGTTCGATGCAAGGGCAATCTCTTCTACTGGTTCATATAAGTAGCCATTGTCATTGAGGCATCCAACTAAATACTCTCCCACATGTCGAAGCTCTTTTGGCACACTTGACAATAGCTGTCCGCTAACGTGGTCTCGGAGAGACATGGTCGAAGATGTCAATTCTATCCAAGATGGAGTGTCGTCATCTTGAGGCAAACTGCGCCACATTTCCCGATCGTCTCCCCTTGGTTTGAGATCTCGACCGGCTACTCCTTTCTCGATCATTCGGTCGGTAAGGGGATCATCTTCAGACGCAACACGTTCAAGAGCAGGGTTTTCACTGAGTTCAGTTGTGATCATTTGCTCCAGTTCTTGCTGCGTTAGTTGCAAGACCTGACTTGAAAGCAAAAGCTTCGGATCAACGCGTAATCCTGTGTCTAGTCTCTGACCTGTTCTGTAGCCAATATTCAAATCCAATAACCCCTGGGAACCCTTCCCCAGTTCCTTTGATGCCATAGATCAGGGTGCTTTTATACTGGTAGAGTTGCTGGCTAACATGTCTCAGATAGGGTAACACATCAACGTGTTGAATCCTAATTCTGCTTTGTATTCCATTTCATCTTATATATATGGCACTACTCGCCTTGGCGACGAGAGCATCCCCTTGACCGATCGAATTGCAATCGCACGAGAAGCCATCAATGCGGGAGTCTGGATTCACACAAGCGACCAATATGGCGAAGCCTTAAAGGTTCTTGCCGTGGCAATCCGCGAAACCCGGGTGCCACCTCAATTTTTCAAAGTCGGCCATGACTCGGTCGACCAACTCCGTCAGTCGATGATTTCCCAATTAGACACCATTGGCCTTGGTGAAATGACTGTTGGTCAACTCTGCTTGGGCGGAAACCTTGCTACCGCTTTTGCAAATGGAGACGACGCGGCCTTTGAACTCAATGAACTCAAAACGGAGGGGCGAGTCTCCTCATACGTCCTCGAAGTCTTTCCGTGGATCAGCGAAGTCCCCTATCAAGCCTTACAGAAGGGTCACGCATCGAAACTCGTCGATGCCTACATCTTCTATCTCAATCCTTTGCAACGGTTCGTTACTAACGAACTCTGGGATCTGATTGTTGAGAAGCAGTTTCCCGTCGTCGCGATGCGAACAGTCTGCGGGGGCGATATCCGATCGTTAGTTCACCGAGACAACTACGTTGGCGAACGCGCTCAGCAAGTCCTGCCTCTCTTCGCTCGCTCCGGCTGCGCATCGTGGACCGAATTCTGCGTCCGATTCGTCAAAGGGTTTCCGTTTGTGCTTAGTACGGTCGGTTCAACTAGCCGGTCAGAGAACCTGAACGACTTCGTCAACATCCGCCTCGAAAAAGTCCAACCACTGCCCACCGAGATTCACGAAGAACTTCTCGCCCTTCAACGAAAGTGGTCAGACGACGTGGACCGTCACGCCGAGCCTTGGACGATGTAAGTTAGCTTTCAGCCTTCAGCTTTCAGCAACAATATAGAAACTGATTGGATGCATCCCGACACTAGGATAAAGTTGACGATATGAAGTTAGAACCAATGATCGATCTTTGGTACATCAAACATGTCTTGCCAAGACTAGAGCCTCGATATCACTACCAGTCCGGTTCTCATCAGACAGGTTGGTGGTTTGCTGAGCTGCAAAACCGTAGCGTCATTATTTGCACTGCGACAAGGAAGGATGGAGCGATAGTCTTTGACGACGAAAAAGTACTTGCTAGTCTTTCCGAAGAAGCTCGCCAAAAATACTTGGAGTTTGTTCATGAAGAACTCGACCAGTACGTTGGCGTAGATTTGGTCGCGCTTGAAGAATCCTGGAAACGGGAAGCTGAATCCTACGAGAAGACATGAAAAGGACTGCTCAAAGGCAGTCCTTTTCCTCTATGGAAATCCCAACTACGACTTCATTTTCATCGAATGCTTGGTCATATCCATCTTGCACTTGGAGCACTTGCCCATCTTCGTGGATGAAGTTTTGCAATGATCGCACGTGTAGGCAACTGCCATCTTCATCGTCTTTCCTTTACAAGTTGGACAAGTAGAACCCATAGTGTCCTTTTTACAGTGATCACAGTGGTACATGACGTTGGCTTTCATCTTCATCATGTCCATCTTGCACATTCCGCACTTGGCGGCATGCTCATCGGCCATGTTGCAATGGGTGCAGGCGAAGACGGTCTTCTCCTTGCTCACATTCATTTTGGTCTTGGTAGTTTGAGCGAACACTGATGCGAACGCAAGCAACATGATGATAATAAGGCTAAATCTCTTTGTTAGTAACATATTAAGTCTCCTTTGACGTGTCAGGTGCCGTTGGGCAACCGTACCTTATCCATCATAATGCACTGTTCGTGACCTTAGTTCCAAAAAATTCTTGACTAAGACTTCGCTGTCGTAAATCTCATCCTCAAAAGGCTCTTGATCTGTATCAGTGTAAAGCCAACTAGAATCGAACCCATCACCCACGCAGCGGCGGTCGCGTAGCCAAACTTGAGATACATAAAGGCGTTTTGCCACACTTCAAGTCCAATGGTTCTTGTGGAGTTCAAAGGTCCACCCATTGTCAGAACAAAGATGTTCTCCATTGCCTTAAAACCGGCGATGAAAACGCCAAGCAGGTTAATAAGGATAAGGGGTTTTAGACTCGGCAACGTAATGTACCGAATCTTCTGCCGCCAATTGGCCCCGTCTAGATCGGCGGCTTCGTAGCGGTCTTCAGAAACGTTCTTCAAGGCAGCTAAATACAAAATCGAACCTGGTCCGGCTCCTGCCCAAATTCCAGGCAACACCACCGCAAACATCGCAAGCGCCGGATCTCCCAGCCAATCATTGGCCAGCGGCCACGCTCCATGCCCCACCATTTTGAACAGTGGGTTAATAAAGTGTTCAATGATTGGTGAAGTCAGAGAATTTAGCAGTCCCGCCGGGCTCTTGTCGTAAAACTGCCGCCAGACGAAGGCAATGACGATTGACGAAGTCATTGCAGGAAGGTAGAAGATGGTGCGGAAGAGAACTTTGAATCGTGGGATCTCATTCAATGCCAACGCAAGGAATAGAGGCATAAAGAACCCTATCAGGAGCGTTAGTGCAACGTACACGACACTATTCATCATGCTCTTGTAGAACAGTGGTTGAGTGAAGACGCCAATGAAATTGTCGAGACCGACCCACCTTGCACCTCGTTGAATTCCGTAGTCTTGAAAGGCAATGACTAATCCCCGGAAAAGAGGGAAGTAGCTCCACATTCCAATAGTCAGGACTGCAGGACCAAGGCAGACCAGGAGGAATCGCCTCATGCGCTTTCGGTCCGTTCCCGCGGGAATTCGCTCAACAAAATGAACTGGATTTGCTTTGGCTTTTCGTACGAAATAGATAATTAAGCCGGCGGTAGCTATACAAATCGACGCAAGGATTCCGACTGCCCATCCTCTTTGTCTCGCAAGAATTTCAGGCGGAGTGTAGCCCAAAAGCTTTTCATTCATCTCCGCTTCGGCAGCGGCAAGAATTTTGGATGCTGGCTCCTTAGGATTGAGCCTTGCTCGATCCAATGCATTGTCAAGGACAGAATAGACCTGTTGACAATTCTTTCCGTATGGCTCAGGGTGCCCGGTCTTAAACAGTTCGTCATTTGCCACGGCATACGCGGGGTCGGTTTGAGCAAGGAGGTCGGTATAGCCAAACTTCTTAAGCCAAGAAGGATTGACTAGACTTCCCATTCCAAGCTCGATACACTTGTCAGTATTGATCTTGGCGGCATCGTCGCCGGCAAAAAACTTGATGAACTCCCAGCAAGCAGCGAGCTTCTTCGGATCAGTAACCCGAGAACTAATCGCCCACATACCTGCGTTTACTTCATTTGAGAATCCTGCTGGACCTGCGGGAACTCGAGCGATACCAATCACGGAGGGTGGAAGCTCACTTTGTTGGAGCAACACGTCATTGGTGTAGTTCAGCCACATTGCCGCTTTTCCGCGACGAATGTCGTCATTAAGATCCTTTGAAATTGTTCCGATCGGATTGGGGCCACCAATCAGTTGACGGAAGAAATCAAGTGCTTTGGCGGCTTCTGGTGTATTGATTGCGGCACCCCACCGACCCGTAGAATCCTGCTTGACTGATTCTCCACCCGCGGCATAGAGAAAGTTTGACCACTGGTAGCCCGGAGGGGATGAAATTGCAAAGCCGTACCGCCCGGTTTTCGCATCGGTCAACTTTTTTGCCGCTTCGGCAAGTTCTTCCCAATTCTCCGGTGGCTTTTCAATTCCGACTTCCTTGAAAAAATCTCGGCGATAGTAAAGCGCTGTCGCTACCTGGAAAAAAGGAACTGCGTAGACCTTTCCGTCATAGCTGGTAAGAACCTTCTTAACCATGGGATTGCATCGTTCCATGATCTTCGGGTCTTGCGCAATCAGGTCATCGAGAGGGCGGCAAAATCCTTGTTCAAGGAATGTGTAGTACTGACGAAAATTGACGTAAAAGATATCGGGAGAGGAATCTCCCGCCATCGACATCAGGAACATCGAATCGTCGAGGTTTCCCCCGCTAAAACTAAGCCCTCCAGCATTTACGACTCTGACGCCGGGGTTTCTACGATGAAATTCTTCGAAGACGCGGCGACGAACCTGCGCGGTGATGGACGTAGATTCTTTGGGTGGAATACCGTAACCGCCACCCGGCAACATTCGAATGATTGTTTCCTCTTGAGAGGAACTAATCCCCGCCAGAGCCAAAGCGACTATAAAAAAGATTTGCCTAAGCCGCCCCATAACTTTGATTTAGACACAAAATGATGGGTTAAGAAGCATAACATTCTTTGGAAAACTGTAATAATTGCTGATAAAGCCCTTGACACAAGGCAATACAAAAGAGTTATAAATAGTAGACACAAGTCTATAATATAGTAGACAGAGGAAACAACAGCGTGAGAAAGGCAGCAATTGAACTAGATAAGGGTATTGGAGAAGCTGGCGGCACTGAAAAGATGCGGGCCCTCCAGATGGCATTGAGCCAAGTAGAGAAGAATTTTGGAAAGGGGTCCGTCATGCAGATGGGCGTCGGGCAGCACGAACTGGTGGAAGCAATTCCAACAGGATCTCTCAGCTTGGACATGTGTCTTGGCATTGGCGGACTACCAAAAGGTCGAATCATTGAGATTTATGGACCAGAATCAGGTGGAAAGACAACGCTTTCGCTCCATTGTGTCGCTGAAGCACAAAGAGCGGGTGAACTTTGCTTGTTCGTTGATGCTGAACATGCACTGGATGTAGAATACGCCAGGGCACTGGGCGTAGACATCGACAAACTCTACATTTCACAGCCGAGCAGTGGTGAAGAGGCATTAGAAATCACCGACACGATTATTAAATCTGGCGCGGTCGGGCTAGTCGTCATAGACTCAGTTGCCGCCTTGGTACCAAGAGCGGAAATTGAAGGCGAAATGGGTGACGCGTTCGTTGGCTTGCAAGCTCGAATGATGAGTCAAGCACTTCGAAAGCTTGGTGGCACCCTTAGCAAATCCAAGACAGCGTGTATTTTCATTAACCAAATACGTGAAAAAATTGGCGTCATGTACGGCAACCCAGAAACCACACCGGGCGGACGAGCGCTCAAGTTTTGGTCAAGCGTTCGATTAGAAGTTCGAAAAGGCGACGCAATTAAGAATGGTACGGAGCAAATCGGTGTTCGAACCAAGGTTAAGGTGGTCAAGAACAAGGTAGCTCCTCCCTTCAAAACTGCCGAATTTGACCTTATCTTTGGAAAGGGAATCAGTAAATCGGGTGACGTCTTAGACATTGGAACCCTCAAGAACTTCATTACTCGAAGTGGTACTTACTACAATTACGGCGAAACAAGATTGGGGCAAGGTCGAGACAATGCTCGAACATTCCTAGATGAGAATCCAACTGTCTTTAACGAAATCGACAAAAAGGTTCGGGATGCATTTAAGGCCGAAAAGGCAAATCTTCCTACTCAAGCAGTTGTTGATTCTGACGACGATCTAGAACAGGAACTCTAAGATGCAAGCTGCGCTACTCAGCGCACTAAAAATGCTGAAGCGTCAAGATTTGACGATTCAAGAAGTCAAGACTCGGCTCGAATGTAATTTTGATCCGGGTCAAGTTCATCAAACCATTTTCTTTTTGACCGAAAATCGTTTGCTTGATGATCTCCGGTACGCGCGAAACGCCATTGAAAGAAACGAAGGAAAGCGGGCAATTGGCGACCAAGCTTTGCGAGACAAGCTGGAAAGCCGCGGCGTCCCAGTCGAGGTTATTCATGACTTAATGACGGAAGGGGATCAGGATGAGCTTAATCGGGCGCTAATCCTCGTTGAATCTAAATTTAGCGGATCAAACTCTCCGGGTCGAGTCGCTCGATTCTTGTCCAGTCGCGGATTTAGCGACGATACAATTGAGACGATTATGGAACGAATAAGCGTCGACTAGCCAAAAAAATCCCGCTCACCAAAGTGGTGCGCGGGAAATGACAGGGGTTTAGGATTGTTAGGGAGTTCAGATTTTGCTAATTCGGATCGTTTTACTTGGAGTAATGCTATATTTGAGTCCAGCGACTTTACAGACTTTGTCGATGGCAAACTTCAACGTTGTATTGTAGAAGGCGGCATCGAGTTTGTAATTTGGCACAGAATCATCTAGCTCAATATCTATCTTTGCCTGGCGTCCAAACTCAGAAAAGACATCTCGTATGTCCATTTTCTTAAGCTGGACCGTCAGACGACCAGTAAGATTGACTTTCGGTTGATCCAACTGTATTGGAGTCGTTGGACCAGAAAACCCTTGGGCCGCAGTAACTACCTTTGTAGGTGTCGGCTTCGTAGTGTTCTTCTTGACATCTTGGATCTTTGGTCCCGTTGACTTGGCGGGCGCTTTGGTCACTTTGGTTGGTTTTAAAGTAGTTGTTGGCTTTACCACAGGCGCCGAGGCTTTTGGCATCGGAGCTGCCCCATAAAACCCATGAGCGGAAGTAATTGGCTTTTTGTGGATATACCAAATACCTTGCTTTTCTTCGAATTCCATATCCGTCACTTTAGAAATTATTTCAATTGCCTTTTGAAACGAGATTCCATCGATGTTCATATAGAGGCTTTGATGAAAGTTTGTTTCCAAGACGTATTGTTTTCCAGCCTGGTCAAAGATTGAGTCGATAACGGTTCGGATATCTTCGCCTCTTGACTTCACCTTTATTGTCTGGCTTTGAGCGAAGGTGCTAATTGCGAGCGCGATGATGGCGATTGTTGTGATTGGCTTGATCATTATTTTTGCTCCTGCGATTGAGGAGTAGTTTCGGGCGTGTAAAGTTTGACTGAATTGTCTTCGGTAGCTTGCTTTCGAGGCTTACTTGGTGAAGTTGGTTTGGAACGCTTTGCTTTTTTAGGCGTGTCTATAAATTTTTGAGCTTGGGTTTTGTGAGTCGTGTTGTTCGGTGTCGATCGTCCAGCAACTTTTTGAGATATTTTCTTTGTTGGACTTGTCGCTTTCTGCGCAGGCGTGGATTTTGCAACCGCAGTAGCTTTCTTTGCCTTGGTAGGAACTATTGCTATCTTTGGTTTTGACGTTATTTTCGCCTTCTTGACAGGCTCATTGGTAAAGCTCTGAGCATCGACCCCTTTGTCTGTCAATCTAGTCGTTTTGTGGGGCAATACTTTTGCGACTTGGGCATTAGACTTTTTGACCGGAACAACAATTTTGTCTGAAGGTCCCGTCTTGACAAATGACTGAGCTCGTCCGCCAAACAACGTGGTTGGGTCTCGCAAGACAAACGACATTGCAGCAACAACTGCACAGAGACCGGCAAGATACATCATTGGCTTTTTCATGCTTGGGTCGCTGTCCCGAATCACTGCTTTAGCGGCTCGAATATTTTCTTTGCTAAGGGCAGGGCGATTTTCATCATCCGGCACATTCTTGTAAAGAGCAAAAGCGGTCAAGAGTCCAGGCTTTCTCTCCGCAGGTTCTTCGGGAGACTCAATTGTAAGTTGGACGGTCTCGGTTTGGACGGCATCCTTGTACGCAAACGCTGAGGCAACTTTTGGAACTTCGATCGTCTCGCTTTTGATTCGCGTGCTGTCTTTCAGTTTGTCTCGAAGAGATTTTCGCGCTGAGTCCGCTAGAACTTCCATATAGTCTGGTTTGAGAGCCGAAGATCCGCTAGTCATCGGAATTGGTTCCGAAGTAACTTTGATCATTTCGGAATCTTCGTCAATCATCGCTTCGAGCGAATTCTTCTTTTCTTGGAGCAACTGCTTACATCGTGAGCAATTGTTAATATGAGACTCCAATTGCCGAGCAATCTCTGGCGCCAGGTTGTCTCCGGCAATGTATCTACCAATTTGTGATTTGGCAATTGCGCACTCAAAATCTGTTACTGACATTTTCTTAACCCCTTTTCAGGCGGGAACAATTCGATCCCACTAAATCTATCGGGCTGATTCCGAATTCCTAGAGGGTTTGGAGAGAAAATCTTCAAGAAGTTTGTGAGGTTTTTCGTCAAATCTCGAATCAATTTTCTTCGGCTAGTAAAAATGCGTTGGAGTTTTCCAAGGAAATCGCCAATAAACATATTGTGCTAGCACCGTTGCTTCTTGGATATGTTGTTGGGGCAGTAGGAATCTACTCCCTTCTTTACAAAATATCACCCGTGGTCACAGACGATCATGTGGCGCAACTCAATGCGTCAGGCGATGGTTCGCACGTCGAGATTATTGAATTGTTTCCTGCAGAACATTCTGCGGATCAAAGAAAAGCAGCCTAGGGCTGTTCTCGATTGACATCTTGGGCAGGTCGTAAGGTCCTGCCTCTAGGGTGTACGGCAACTATCAAACAGCAGTTTTGCCATTTCCACATTTCTACGATGCCCACTACGGTATCCAACAACATTGAGGTGACTTATCGGCACACCCGCCAAATACAAGTCACCAATAAGATCAAGTAGCTTATGTCTCGCGGGTTCATTGTCAAATCGTGCTTCGTTTTCAAATCCCTTTTCGCCAATGATGAGCACAGAAGATTCATCGAGTCCCTGACCGAGGCCCGCCGCTTTGACTTGCTCAATTTCTTCGGAAAATACTGTTGTTCTAGCCGGGGCAATTTGAGTTTTGTATTCCTGGGCAACATCTAAAGTTTCGTACGTCATGGCTCCTGGCCATCGTTCGTCAGTAACGAAGTCATATCTCCAATGCCCAGTACCCTTTCCGACGGCAATTTTGAGATTGTCCGTCTGGACAAATAATCGGGCATAAAGGTCTTTGACTTCCGTTGGCTCAAGAACTTCAGATCCACATTGCTGAAGAGCATTTACGTACATCAAAGCGCTCCCATCTAAGCCCGGTAACTCTGGAAAAGTGAGTTCAATTCTCACGTCAGTAATTGCCAGCCCAGCCAAAGCGGACATGACGTGTTCAATTGTCCGAATCGTACCAAGGACTGTACACCGGGAAGTATCCGTGACGTTCTCCGGTTTGGCATCAAAAACGTCGATCCCATGAACGAACTGAATTCCATCAGAACTCGGCAAGAATTTGGCAATAACCGGCTCACCAGAGTGTAATCCTTTGCCTTCTACTACAAGCTCAGATTTAATGGTTTGCCGGTTGAGGATCAAGTCGGACCTTCCAGTTCTTGAACTTTTTTCTCTAGAGCTCGGATCCTTTTTACAAGATTGGGCAGATCTTCAGTAATAACAGTTACTCGCCTAAATTGACGCATAGGCATGCATGGAGCTCCACCATATACGCCAGGCTCCGAGATGGTTCCCATAACGCCTGCTCGACCTGAAATGGTCACGCCGTCAGCCACCCGGACATGATCGGCAAAACCAGCCTGCCCACCAGCCGTATGCCGAGCTCCAATGGTTGAGCTTCCGGCAATCCCTACTTGACTAGCAAATACCCCGTGCTTTCCAATTTTCACGTTGTGGGCAATTTGAACAAGATTGTCTATTTTGTTGCCATCAGCGATCGATGTAGCCCCTGCGGTTGCCCGATCAATCGCGGTAAGTGCGCCAATGTGAACATCGTCACCAATGATAACTTCTCCTACCTGAGGTACACGTGCTTGCTTGGTTCCATCCCAGTAATATCCAAATCCTGCGTGTCCAATAACTGCGCCGGGAGCGATCTCGCAAGATTCGCCAATAGTGGTGTTTCGAAGTAAAACTGCATGGGGGAAGATCTGAGAAGCAGATCCAATGGAACAATTCTCTCCGATATAACAAAAAGGCATGATATCCACGCCCTGCGCAATGTTACAACCGGCTTCAATAACGACGTAAGCCCCAATAGAGGCTTCTGCGTGGATTAATGCCGATTGATGAACAATTGCAGTCGGGTGGATCCCTTGTGCTTGTAGAAATGGTTTATCAAAGAGCGAGAGGAGATGTCCAAATGCCATTCTTGGATGAGGGTGGCGAAGAGCTGGCTTCGGGAAGGTTTCCACCGTCATGGGAACAATCACAGCGCCAACACCGCTTGCTTTGGACTCTTCTAAATAATCATCACCCTCAGCAAATGCAAGACCACTTGGATTATCCGAATCGGAGCCTGCTGGAGCGGTAACTTTAAAGTCTGGAGAACCGATTACTTCAGCGCCGAGGATTTCTGCCAGTTCTCCCAGTGTCCAGATTTGAGATTCGTTCTCCATTCAATAAATTCCTTTGTAACGTCCTTTGCTCCATCGGATGGAGCGGCTCTCTGATAGCGGTTGAGGCTTAAAAAGACCTCCAATTCCTTCGATAACTCGATTCGTTCGTTCCGGCTTTGTTGGTTCCTGTCAAAAGTTACCCTCGGAACCCCAGACTGCACTTGCATTTTGGGAAAGTTAATTGTTTTTGTCGGAATTTCCTTTAATTGGAAGGTGTAACGACTGAAAATTCGCTGCGAAAGCACGTTACTAAATCGCTTCACAAGCTTCGATGCCTCGGCAAGGGCACGCTGGTCAATCTCATTTTGCTTCGCCTCAATCACCGCCAAAATTCGTTCTGTTTCCTGATCTATTGCCGTAGGATTCTTCGCTGCCAGCGCCGTTGTTGCGGTCTCATATTCAGCGTCAATCTCCATCAATGACTTCTGTAATGCGCGAATCTCCTTTCTCCTTTTCTCATCAGGGCCAGGAGTTACTTTCTCATCGATTGGGATGATCTTTTCGATTGGAGGGAATTCGGTTAGCAAGGTGAGCCTAGTGAGCAATGGTCCTCGTCTTGCAGCCGATTCTTCAAAGATTGCCCGAATATCCTTGAGGTACTTTTCGGTTAGGGACTGCTTGAACGGCTGGAGCTTGGCGAACTGAGCTTTATAGAAATCATCGATCTCCCTACTGTAGTAGTCATGGAGTCGCCCGGAAATCGTTTTGATTGCGTCGTTCGTTTCATTCTCTACCTCTGTACGAATCGCTACCTTTTCTTCGGCTTTTAAGTTTTCGATAACTCTTTCCGGTTCGCCAGGAATGGTCTTCGGTCCTAATGGGGACACGGAATCCTTTGAAGCAAACTTTGAGTCTTCGTTCGATTGGGATACCGGCAACGAAATTGAGTTCAGGTCAACAAAAACCAACTCTTGTTGGTGACCACATCCAACTAAGAGAAATGGCAAAAATTTCAGTCTACGGTTTAGCATTAAGCGCAACCAAAGTTGGTTCGGTGATGTCGTTCGCACCATAAAGCGCCACTGTTCCCTCAAAAACCATTGTGTAGCCTTCTTTTGCCGCAACTTCATTGACAGCAACTCGTGCCTTCTGATAGTTTTCGTCCTTTCGGTCGGACATCCAATTTCTCATTTCGTCCGAAAATTCCCTCAGCCAACGATTTGAAAGGTCGTTGATGATTTGACTTCTTCGGGAATAGTCTTCGACGAGGGTTCTCTCTTCCGGAGTCAGATTCGCCTTAGTAGCCAGCTCCTGTGACCTCTTGCTTGTCGCAATAACGTCTGCTTTTATTCGCTCAAGCTCCGCATCCTCAGGCTTCGTTCGTTCCTTCTTCACCAAAAGGTCTTTAATCCTCGTCGCTTGCTCAATCGTCAAAATTCGGTATTGATCAATGAATTCCAGCAGGGTTTCCCGAGACTTTTTCATGTCGTCAAAGTTCTTTTTTGCGACTTTGCCAATTTCACTTCGCTCGATAACACCGTTAAGATCAACGACGCCGAGCTTAACTGAATTTCCCTGAAATCCACTGCCAAACATCACCCCCGCTAAGCCAGCGGCAATAATCCATCCTGACCAAGCGAGGCGATTTGATTTCATTTCTTTGCAGCAGCTTTCGTGACGTCGTCAGTAATCTCGTTTGCGCCAAATGGAGCGATATTCTTGTCAAGAACGAGGGTGAATGCCTGCTTCTTCCCGATATCATTTACGCCCGCTTTGAACGCCTCATAAACGACGCCCTGGTTTTTGTCGTGAATCCCAGCCAACTCTGTCTGAAAATCCTTGAATAGACCTTGCAAATAATCATCCATTTCGTTTTTTCTATTCCTGAATTCGTCAAGCAACTTCAGTTCGTCTTGACTTGGACTTGACTTCAATTCAAGCTCTTTGAACTTCTTGACTGTGTCCTGGGCCATAACCTTTAGCTTCTCCAATTCTGCCTTTTCAGGGTCTGTTTTGACAGGCTTTATCGACAAGTTTTTGAACTTCTCCGCATCCTCTTTCTTTATGATAGGATAGCGCTGTAAGAACGCCATAACTGTTTCTCGGTCAGTTTTCAGGTTCTTCTCATCTTCAACCATGTTCTTTGCCAAAGCAACGGCTTGCATTACCGCGTTCGAATCTATGACGCCAATCTTTTGGTTTGCACCTTGAAAGCCGCTACCAGCCAATACGGCAACCATACCGATTGCTAGAATGGTCGTGCCTGAGAGAAATCCTGTCCAATATGTTCTATTCATGAAGTTATATGTACCTTGTTTTTTTAGAAGCTTGTTCCAATCATAAAGTGGGCCCGTGATCCGCCCTTATCGTTAAACGCATAATCAAGTCGAATAGGTCCCAATGGTGTTCTAAATCGAAGACCAAGTCCATATCCGAAGTGAAAAGCTGCGCTCTTACTTTGCTCAAAATCTTGAATTCCGCCGTAACCGCCCCACGCTCCGCCGTAGTCAGCAAAGCCTACAATACTAAACTGCTCTTGGATTGGCTTTCGATATTCAAGGGTTGCAACAAACATGTTTCTGCCCCAGAATCTGTCTTCATTGTAGCCACGGACTGATTCGTTTCCACCGGCGAAATACTGCTCGAAAAACGGAACGGTCCCTGTTTCGGTTCCTCCTTTCACTCGAACGGCGACAACCTCACGCGACATATCGTCGCTCTTTCTAGGTCGCTTGTTCCTCGTGTAGTAAGTTCGGTAGTCAAAACCGAACTTCGCAAATCCATACCTTCCTGGTGGAGGATTTCTTAAATCAGTGGTCGTTGAAGGCTTAATGACTGAGTATCCCGGTTCGAGATCAAGTCTGAGATAACTTCCTTTAGATGGATCAAAGTCAAGATCACGAGTATTTAAGATGCTCGAAAATCCGATTGATCCCGCCTCACCGTCTTGCCGCACATAGGGCACAACTGGAGCATTCAGCGGAGAATTGAGGGTGTTAATCTTCTCGCTTCTAATTGTGTAGGCATATGAAAGTCGGTCAGACACTGGCTTCGTAATCGAACTATTGATACCGGTTCTACGTTCCTGATATTGATCGGCAGTATTTCCAGATCCAGAAGCAATTCCGTTTGAGAATCGATAGATGAGTCGATCATAAATCGAAGCTCGGAATGTCGTGTCGCTTGCATCGATAAATGGATTTGCATAGTCAAAACTAATACTGCCACCAACGCCACGAGTCGCCTGCGTAAAGTTAAAACCAATACTTTGTCCAGTCCCCATGAAATTTGAATCTGAATAACTTATTGCACCGGCCAAAGAATTCTGGGGATCCAACACCAGACCAGCATTAAACAAACCGGTTCTGGCTTCACCGAGAGTCATTTTTAAGTCAACTTGTCCTTCGTCCTGATCGCTTTGAGTCGGCAGGCTAGGGTTCACATTTTCAAACCACTGCGTATTGAGGACACGGTTGTAGTCCTTGTTCCACTTGGTAAAGCTAAACGGCTGTCCTGGCTTAGTCTTGATTAATCGATCAAAAACCCGTTGACGAGTGTTGAGATAGCCCGTAATGGTCACCGAATTTACGATGGATTCTCGAATTTTGATAATGACTGTTGTTGGGCTAAATGGGTCGGGGCCAACTCCCTCTACTCGCCCGAAAAATCCTTTGTCTGCATAAAGCTTGGCAATCGCGTCACCCGTAGGCTTCATTTCTGCATTATTGAAGGGCTTTAAGTCGGCATCCTTGGTGCCTGGAGCGGGACGAAAAGTTACAACCTTCTGAATATCCTCGGTTTTGATTCCGGCGTTCTTGATCGTGTCATTCGTGTTTCCAACGATCGCGACTTCCTTTACAACTTCGTACTCTTGGATATCAATGATGATTTTCCAAGTACTTCCAGTGGTGCTTGACGAATTTGTTGTGGTGTAATCAACCCGAGAGAACCATCCCATATCCCGGATTCTTTGGCAGTCGTCCTTGAGGGCGCCAATGTTGAGCAATTGCCCCTCTTTGACTCTCATATTCGCCTTGATTACAAGCGCTGAAACTCGCTTGTTGCCCCTAAGTGTGATCTCTTCGATCTTCCCAGAGTCTTGCTGCCCAAAGGCAACGGCACTAAGAGTAACGAGAAACGCTATGTTTATGATTCGAGCCAGCACTAAATTCAATCCCCCGACGCAGACACCTTAAATGTACCTGCCTTATTTATTTGGGACGTCTAGTTTTAGCGTTTGATACGGTGCTTTTCTTGTTCGAATTCGATAACTGAAATCAATTGATAGCTTGTAGGGTCGCAATTGGTCCGTTCCGAGTGAAAAAGATAATGCACGAATTGCGTTTGGTCCTCTTCTGGGACGATAAACCAAGCGAAAATCATAAGCGGTCAGTTTTCCAGGTAACGGTTGTAAAAGTTGCTGACGACCTTGAATGAACAAACTGCTTCCTAGGGTTTTGACGAAAGAAATTGAGGTCTGCTCGAAGGCATTGTAATCAACACCCACATAATCCAAATGAAAACTTCTCGCAATTTCATTTGTTAGCCCATTTAGGAGGGATGGAAGGGCCAATCCCAAACCAGCGTTTTTCACATCGTTTTCCACGCTTGAGTTGACTCCGGCCTGGAGGAAAGATTGAAGAATGTCAGTACGTCCCAAAATTCGATAAATCTCGTCATTTGAAAGGTCTCGCCCGGATTGGTCTTTTGCGGTGATTCTTAATGGCTGATTGCTCCGATCGCTAAGTGGGACGTTCAACAATTGAGACTCCGAAGACAGTAAGTCTCCCGAAATCTTCAAAACCACTTCTTGGCGTTCAGGTGTCACCCCGTTTTTGAGGATCGTAGAGGAAGTTTCTCCCAATAGGTCGGCTATAAGCTGTGCCTGGCTGTCTGGGACAGAACCATCATATTTCAGCGTCACTGTGCCATCTGGAGTCAATTTCACTTTGCCTCCAGGCAACAATAAGTCACCCTTTTCAACGGTGAACTGGCCATTTACCTTGGGATTTGAAAAGGTTCCAGCAACAAAACCTGTACCAATCACATCAACGCTTGCTAATGAGGACTTGATGTTCATCGGATTATTGACAAAGAACTTTAAGTCAAAGGCAGGATCAATTATCGACTCAGTAGGGGCCCCGCCTGTCGGAAGCAGAGTTGGAATGATCGTTTTTACGTCATCAAAAAAGACACTTCCAGAGAGCTTTGGCTTTGAAAGAGTTCCGGCAACCTTAATCGGCTTTCCAGGCTCAGTAAAAACTGTTGCCTGGGCAAACGTACTTTGAGCAAATGACTGGTATAGACCTAAGTTTTTAAAGGCTAAGGAACCGTCAAGAATGTCGGCATTAATCCAACCACCAGTTTCCCCATTAAACTTCGTGAAGTCATTGATCGGAATTTTCGCATCAAATCTTACAAAGCCAAATTCGGAATCCTTTGGATCTTGCTTTGAATAGTTCGTTGCCGAAGAAACTCTTGTTCGAATAACATTTCCAGCAGTGGGATCATTTTCCAAGCTGGCAGAAAGCACTAAATCCTTAAGGACGGTGTCCACGGGCCTGCCGAACATCGGTTGCTTTGTGACAGATCGTAGGGAATCTACTTTTAGATCCAGGCCACCCTTAAACTTCATGTCTTCAAAGGTATTGCCGACTTCAAAACCGCCGCTCAGTCGCGCCCCTTTCTCACCCAGGATTATTCCGTCGGCTTGGCTAAAGAATTCGGTCACATTACGCTCGCCATCCAATTTGGCTACCAAAGAAAACGGCGCTTTTTTGTCGATGCTTGTTAACGAACTGTTCGTTAACAAGCTTAGGTCAATTGCGCCTTCCACGGGGCCAAACTTAAACGATCCTCGACCCATAACTTGGCTGGCTCCCTCTTCACCTAATTTTTTGGCCGGCTTTGCCGACATTTCGCCCTCAACTTTGAGCCTTGAAGCTAAGACCCCTGATTTGACCTTTTTTCCTTCGGGAGTTAGACCCGCCGAAACCTTGATTTGACTAGTCAAAAGCGGTTCCCTTATATTCCCAGTCAACTTGAGGTCTGCGCGGTCAACGAAAACGTCAACATCGGTGAGAGCGGGAACTAGGGGCGCAAACTTGCTGATTGGAAACCCATAGACTGAACTGGCAAGATCGTAATTCAGCTCCGTCATATCTTTGATGGTCCCCGACAATCTTGCCGTGCCATCTGGGATCGCGAGATTGCTTGGAAGATTGATTGTTCCCGCAAAAGGAAGGGTAATTTTGCTTACTTTTGGTCCAAGCAATAGCCCATCGACAATTGACAAATTGTTGTTTGCGAAAGTGGCCTTCATCGAGAAAGTCCCAATATCCTCAACCTTGCCTTCACCCTCTTTTCCAAGTTTGATGGCTGAAATTTCAAAGTCCGGAATATCGATCGAAGGACTCTTTGAGCTTCCCGAAAACTTAGCAAATGTACTCAATCGACCGTTAATAATCCCCAACTTCTCCATGAGATCATCGCTCCAATTGAGGCGTGGTTGTGCACCTAAAATAAGCTCTCTTAAGGGAATTTTATACGACAAGAACTCCCCGCCAATCTCTTGCGTAGTTGGGGAAAAACTTAAACCATCAAGACGGAAATACTCAGCAAGTGAGCCGATAAACGCATTACCACTCCAATCCTTTCCGTTGTAAGCCACATCCCAGTCGCCAGAGCCAATAGTTGCTTTGTTAAGAAATACGTCATCAACACGACCTGTTCCGGTTAGATTTGCAAACTTGCCATCACTAAAACCAAAATCAAAGGTTCCAGAGGTAGAGCCCCGAACAGCAAGCTGACTAAGCATTTGAAGCGTGTCTTCGTCTTTGGAATTCTTTGCCTTCAGTTTGAATGTTTGATGAATATCAGACAAGTCAATTTTCTGGAATTTTCCGGTTATGTTGCCGGTCTTAGACTTTGCGTCCAACACACCAGATACATCAGAAATTGATCCGTTGGCTACGACGGCGTCGGCATTGAATATCCTAAATCTTTCACCGTCATACGAAATTTTTCCGTGAGCGGAATCGGCCGCAAAGTCGAATGCCAATACTTTTTTCGCATCAAATGATCCGGTTACAAGAGGTTTACTGAAAGTTCCAGAGACTGAAATGTCCTTCAAATCCAGGATTCCACCCACTTCTCCTTCATAGATATCTGATACGTCAATCCCATCGACAGCAAATAGTCCAGAAAGCTTTTGATCTGCAAACCCTATTCCAAGCGATCCTGATACTTGACTTGCGCCTTTCATTGCATCAATCTCCTTAAAATTGATGCCTCTCATATCTCCCGAAAAGTCGGAAGCCATCGCGACGACCTTGCCCGAAATGCCTGAATAGCCGAATCGATAAGCTTGAAGCTTGCCGCTATATCGAGGATCATTGATTGTCCCAGTTATTTGGCCCTGCACATCCACTTTTCCGCTTGTCGTACTTGCCAACTTGGTGAGGTCAAAGTTGTTAGCAACCACTCTCACGTTGAGCCCCTTTTTGAGGTCAATTGTTCCTGATGCATAAACCGAACCAGAATCATCTGTTAGTTCAAGGCGATCAAGATTAAAGGAAGAACCATTAAAACGAAGTACGACGTTTGCTGGATTATATGCAAGCGTTCGATCAGCAAGCCTAATCTTTGGCTCTAAGGAGCCTTTAACCAAGATATTGGGCTTTGAGAGCGTTCCATCAATCAACCCAACGAGCCTTGCCTTTGACTGAAGAACATTGGAAGGCAACCATTTCGAAAGATCCTTTGCACTTAATTGTGGTGTCGAAAATGAACCATATATCTCGTTTGATTTGAGATTGATTCCAAAGTTAGCCTCGACCATTGTTTCGCCCACTGCCGTGGGTTTTATAGAAGCATGAATTAGGTCTCCCTGGTATGAAACATCACCATCTAGGTGCGGAACTTTAAGGCCGTAGACCTTAGCTGATTCAAATGAGGATTTTCCTTTCCAGCCAAATTGACCATTCTCATAAGTAAGATGGCCCTTTGAAAATGCGGTCGTAAAGTCAATATCTTTGGGCAATTTGACTTTTAGGAATTCGAGATAGCCCGGTGTAACTCCGGAAACAATGAGGTCTCCACCAAATAGGGTCTCCTTCGCATAACTAAGATTTCCTTCAATTTCTCCCTTTGTTTGGCGGTCTTGAAATTTGGCTTTGCCAACTAATCCCACTTCCGAAGCTGTGCCGGTTATGTCCAGAAGATCGGCAGTATAAGTATCCCAAGCAACCTTTGTTCCCAACGCAGTGAAGTTTGCGAGGAACTGCACTGGAGCATTTGAAAGGGTCATCGTGAAATCACCGGTGGCAGTTCCCCCACCAATTTTTAAGGCGTCAATTGACTTCACGTAAGTCTTTTCGTTTCCAGATCGTAATCGAGCTAACACCGGTGCTAGTTTTCCGGTGATATTCTTGCCGTAAATCGATGTTGATTGAGATCCCTTTTTAAACCCAATTTGCCCTTTCGCTAAACCAGGAATCTCAAGAGTTGCCCCGCCTTCAGCATTTTCACCCATACCAACGAAGTTGCCAGAATCAACTTTAATGTCATTCTTGGCACCATTGCTGACGGTCTGATCGGTGAAATGGATTACCGAGTCTTTCACGCGAACTTGCCAAGGCTGCTGGGAGTCGGAGCCTTGACTACTTTCGAACATGTTCAGAATATCAAGATCACCTTTGGCATCTCGAATGACCCATACTTCCGCGTCTTTCAGTTGGATTTTTGGAGTTAGTCCCTGAACTGCTGATATGCCGGTGGCGACAAAGTGCGGGACTCTTGCGAGCAGGGTGCCATCTTTTTTGCGAATGACCAATTGATCAATGATGACTGTCTGCTGGAGCAAGTCAATGTTGTATGTCTTGCAAGTTATCTTTAGTGAGTCGCTCTTTGTAGGATAGTCAATTGTGAAGCCAGTTCCTGGCGACAGAAGCGTTTGGGTGCATTCGTAGATATAGATGCCGCCGCCAATTGAGACTGCAACTATCGGTGACCACATCACCAAGAACCGAACTGGCACGTTCCACATATCGGACTCTTATAGGATACGACGATTAAGCGGTAGCCGGATGTTGTTCAGCTTGATCTTCGAGGTCTTGAACGAATTTTGCTCGTTCGTACTCGTCAAGTTGGGCTAAACGATCACCCATTACTTTCTTGCTGAATTCGACCGCATTGTACGACGATCGTACAAATGGCCCGCTCGCAACAAACGCAAATCCCATATCGGCACCAATCTTCTCGTACTCCTTGAAGACACTTGGATGGATATATTCAACTACTGGGAGATGCCGCATCGTTGGTCGAAGGTATTGACCAATGGTAACAGCATCTACTCCAATTTCTCGGAGGTCTTCGAGAGTCTGGACTACTTCTTCCTGAGTCTCGCCGAGTCCGAGCATAATCCCCGATTTTGTGTAGATAGCTGGATCAATTTCCTTCACCATACCGAGCACTGAGAGTGTACGGTTGTATTTGGCTTGGGGTCGAACCATCGTATGGAGTCTTTCAACGGTCTCGATGTTGTGATTGAAGATTTCTGGCTTAGCTTCGCAAACCGTTTCAACGCACTCTCGATTGCCTTTGAAGTCGGGAACGAGTACTTCAACGATACAGAAAGGGTTCTCTTTGTGAAGTTCCTTGATTGTTAATGCAAATTGAGTTGATCCTTGATCAGCAAGATCGTCCCGGGCAACGGATGTTACAACGATGTGTTTGAGTCCCAGGTCGGCTGCAACTTTCGCAACGTCGGAAGGTTCGTCGGGGTTTACCGTTAGTCCCCGTCCTACTTTGATGGCGCAGAAACCGCATGACCGAGTGCAAGTGTCGCCCAAAATCATGAATGTTGCGGTCTTCTTGCTCCAACATTCAGGGAGGTTCGGGCATCGCGCCGACTCGCATACCGTATGCAAGTTCTTGGACCGCATCATCTGCTCGACCTGCTTAATGGTGTCAGGTCGTGGCAGTCGGATGGTCAACCACTCGGGCAACCGTTGATTCATACATTGAGTTTACTTACTTATGGGTTCACTTTGAGCCTGGTAGTTGAATAATGGGACATCGTGACTAACGTTTTCGACCTTCGTTGAGGTTTTGTCCGATTACCGTGTCGGCAACGTTGATGAACGTATCTTTGTCCAACATGACGGCTTGGGGGGGAAGGAAGTCGTGATCGGTCTTTAGGCCAGCCACTTTCTTTACCGCCGTTCCGATTGCAAGGAATTCGATGATTCCTGAACCAAGTGAGTAGACGTAGGTCTTGATTCCGATTACGTCGTCGGCTCCTGCCTGAGTCGCGTGTTCCATCAATTTGTTGAGGGCGTTCTCGCGAGCATCGTAGACAAGGTGAGTCAGTTCGCTGATTTCGCCCTTGCCAAATGACTTGAAGAAGGCGGAGAGGCTTCCACCAATTCCAATTGAATAGACGCTAACGCCCATACAAAGCTCGAGCGGCAGGTAGCCAATGTGAATCATGTTCCACATTTCCTCACAAGTCATGTCGCTTGTAGCTGGCCTCATGTCGTAGTCTGGACCGTAGGCAGGGTGGCGACTGGCGGTGCCTAGCATTACCATTTCTTGCATGCCTCCGAACTTAATAATGCTGGTTTTGATGCCGACTACACAGTTTGCGCCCTTATCGCGGGCTTCTTTTTGGATTCTTTCAAGCGCGAGGTGCCGCGTATGATAGAACACGTCGCTAAACTCTTTGATCTCGCCTTTGGCGAGGCTTCTCAGCCCGCCCATTATTCCACCACCGAGGCCAATCGAGTAAGCAACGTTTCCGAACGCGAAAGCCACAGGGGTGAAGCCGGCATCAAGTTGACAATAGAGCTCTTGGCCGTCAGCACTGCTGGTGAATTCGAGGGCAGTTGCGTTGTAATTATCACGATGGACTGCGGAGCCAATACTGAGGAATTCGATGTTGCCGGAATGGACGACAAGTTCATTGGTAACGCCAGTAATACCAACCGCGCCATGAAGACCGGTCCAAGCTTCCATTCTGTCCAGGGCTGATTTTCGTCCTTCGTGGATGATCTCGGTGATCTGAGTGACTTCTCCTCCGGCTATCGTTCTTAACGCACTGCCGATCCCACCGAGGAGTCCGACTGACCAGACTGAATTACCAATAACCAGTTCTCCGGGAGAGTAACCCTTTTTGTGTAAGCAGTAAATTTCGTTTCCATTAAAACCGGTATTGATTGGCATTGTTGAACTCAAATACGAACGAAGGTGGCTAAAAGGTGCAGTTTCTATTGCTCCGGCCGGCTACAAAGCCTCCACAAGAGGAATATCGATATTTCGATGAATTACTGAGCTTTCTTCCGGAATTTCAAAGGGATAGAGTGGCAAAGCCGGATCGAATTCTGCGGTAACCCATCCATCATTAATCATCGATTCTAGGGTTGCTAGCACCATTTGAACTCCAATTTCTGGAGTCGGATATATTGGGGTCCTCATGAAAAAAAGCCTAAGTCTTTCGATAGCGGGCACAATTTCTGACTCTTTTTCAAGGAGAAGTTGAACAATATCAAAGACCCCATATTTGGGCAACGTTCTCCCATCTCGTTTGAGGCTCTTTCTCGGCCAAATTTTTCCTTCAAAGAGGATTGGGATTTCTGCTTCGGTTGATCCTTCAACATTGAGCCTAAATACGTTGTTGGTGGCGACTTTCCAGACCACTTTTTGTTGCGTGAACTTTTGGATTCCGACCTGAATGGCTTGGATGCCCCAGCCGCCGATGAACGGTGCCGCCAAGTCTTCGTGAGTAAAACCGCCGGTGCCAAGCCAGCGAAAAGCATCGTCGGGCGAAAGCTTCATTCCTGCCTTGCCGGCAATTTCGGCGGTGTAATCGACGAGGTCGGTGAATTGTCCGTTGGATGTGTACCAAAAATCGGCAAATTGGACATGCTGTCGAATTCTCGCCCGATGAGATTCATCGTAAAAATCTCTGAGCCATTTTATGTCGTGCTCGCCCCGTTCTGCGGCAATGATTGAGTAAGCAACTTGCCTTGCACTTGTCATTGCGAGAGTAAGACCAGCGGACAGGATCGGGTCAGCAAAACCACATGTATCACCGACCAAGAACCAATTGTCTCCCGATAGGCGCTCCGCAATGTATGACCAGTCATTGGTGGTAGACAAGTTTCCTTCGATCTGGGCATTCGAGAGCAACTTGGATATGAGTGGCTCATCTGCCAACGCCTTCCGATAAATCTCTTCGGGTTTCAAACCGGATTCTTTGTAATATTCAAGCGGAACCACAAAGCCGACGCTTGTTCTGGTCGGCGAGATGGGAATAAACCAGATCCATCCGTATCCGACTGAAGTCACGACGATTCTTGTCCCTCCGGTACCCAGGCTTACGGCCCATTCGGCATCTTGCCAGTAGTCCCAGACCGCGATATTTTTAAGGTTCGAAGGATATTCGACGGGTACATCGAACTCTCGCCGTATGGCTCCTGAAACTCCCGTGCCGTCGATGTAATACTGAGCGGTTACAGTTTCGCCATTACTGAGTACGAGACCAGTGACCGAGTCTCCGTCTTTTTTGACTTCGAGAACACGAATCCCTTCGGTAACTTCACAGCCCAACTCGCCCGCATGGTCGAGCAGGATCTCATCGAATACTGACCGATCAACTTGAAATGCGGTTAGCGCGCGCGGTCCTTCAAACGGAGCGGGTCGTGGGGCATCCTTGAAATCATGTCCTGGTAAGAAGTTAAAGTCCCAGAGGTCATTAGTTGCTCCCCATCGGTAGGTTGCGCCGACTTTGATCGGAAAATTTGCTGCTTCAACCTTGTCCCATGCTCCCATTTCCCCCAACACTTTGCAGACGGCGGGAAGAAGGCTTTCGCCAACGTGATCGCGAGGAAAGACTTCGCGCTCGAAAATTGCAACTTTTAGCTCTGGTGCATACTTTTTTAAGAACGCTCCACATGTGCTTCCAGAGGGTCCGCCACCAACAATTACGACATCATACATAGGGAATTGTTCAAGTATAGGGGATTGAATTGAATCTGTCAACGGCGGTTTATTTCCATTCGCTCTTGTTGCCTGAGGTCGGACGGCGCTTGGGTCCGTTCATCACTTTGATGATTGATCTTGGTTCGGGGACTAGTTCATTGTTGGGTGCCAAACC
Organism: Armatimonadota bacterium; assembly: GCA_043760685.1. GTDB lineage: Bacteria > Armatimonadota > Fimbriimonadia > Fimbriimonadales > Fimbriimonadaceae > Fimbriimonas. The sequence goes on from JAYUOQ010000205.1 coordinate 23,926, forward strand.
AACTGCTTGATCGATCAGGTCTTGAACATATGGATCCTCAAGCGGAGTGAGGTCGAAGAGTTTGATATGCCTGACTTGGTTGCCTTCCCCTACCAGTCGTCCCTCGGGATCGTGTAGCTTTACGCCCCACGTGAAGCCAAGCCGAATATGATCCTTTGAAAATGGCAGATGGATGAAGTGATCACCAGTTTTCTCGGTAAAACTGAATCCCATGGTGACGGTTTGGGTTGCGTCGTAGATAATCTCGATGACCGGAGGCAGGTAGTTAAGAAACCACTTTCGGACATCACGATGGAGTTTCTTGATTTCGGGTGGGTAGCAGGCGATGAATTCGAGGTATTCGGGTGGTTCGGGGAGCATGGTTATCTTTCCTCCGGCGGAGTGGCTGCGACTTTGGTCAGGAGCTTGCTGTGGTCTTCTTGGTTAACGGGTTTGTGGGTGACTTTGGTCGTTGCCGGATAATGGCTTAGGCTGACCTTTGGAACCCAGGCAGCGGATGGTCTTATGGGGCGAGGAGTGAAACCGCCACCGCAATTTGGGCATACGTTATGAATAGTATTTCTGACGCAACTTTTACAAAACGTACATTCGAATGCACAGATCATTGCCTCGGTTGAGTTTGGTGGCAGCGGCCGGTTACAGTGTTCGCAGGTTGGTCGAAGCTCCAGCATTACTTCCGATTTTCCTCCAAAAGTATGTCAATCATTTGGTGGATTGAGATGAACTCAGCGATGAGATCGTCGATTTGGCTTTCGTCCTTGATCCACCCTTGCATGAGGGTTAGCGGTCCATACTCGACCGATACGTTTGGCCACTTTTGCATTTTGGATTGCAGATGGTTTCGGAAGTCCTCCGCAAATTTTCGGCTTTGAAGTTTGTAGGCGGTTAGGTGGCGAAGTTTGAATGCGTGAATGTTGTAGTTCATGCGATCCTTTTCGTCCAACCAGATTGAGAAGAAAATCTCGCCGGGGATTATGACTTCGCCGCGATTATGCCAATTGGCTTTGTCAAGTTTGAGAAAAGGGCAGCCTTGATACGTACCAAGCCTTGCTTGGATTTGGTTTTCGTCAAGCTTGCCTTGGTGGCGGGCGAGAGCTTGAAGGAGAAGCTCTTCTATTGGTTGGCACGTTGGCATGGTTTTCTATTTTATCCTGGGAGCTGGGAGTCCCGTCCCGCAACGGAATGTCGCTTAGACTCCATTTGCTGAGCTGGTTATTTGCTCAATTGGGTTTTGAGTTCCTGGATGAACTTGGCGATTGGGCAGTCGGAAGTTGGGTATTCGTACTCGTTATTGCCCCACGACTTTTTCGTTCGTCCGAGGCGATAGGTGATCCAAATATCGGAGCCATCGTAGGCGCTTGGCCACATAGGGTTTGTTCGTTTATTGGACCGAAGACCAATTGGATCTTGAGTCAAGATGTCTTTCAGTTGAGTCTGTTGGACCGTTGTGAGCATCGCCCAACTCCGGACGTCGCCATTGCGGCTAAAAGCCTTGGTTGGGGTGAGGACGAGGATGTTTTCGAAGGTTCCTCGCCGGGACATTGTGCGCTCGTAGACGCGGAGAACCTCGCCGGATCGCAGTTCGGCTGGCTTGGGTAACTCTTGCCCTTGGGCAAGAGTAGCGAAGGTGGCGATAACAGCAAAAGTTGCAACGATCATTAATTGTTATGACGTTTGAATCGTGAGAATGATCGTCGGTGAATTTGCGATGCTTCGCTAAGCCGGATTGCTCGTTCGAAATTCGAGTCAAGCCCAGGTTGGGGATGAACCTAGTTCGTTACCGGAGGACGAGGAATTTCTGCATTGGTGACGGGCCGATTTCGTTGGAGAATGCCATCGCCGGGTTGGCGGGGTTCAGCTTATATTGGTATAAGCCGTACGATGCGACGGTGCAGTCGCTTGCCTCAGTGATTTCGAGTTGTTGTCCGGTGGACTTCTGTTCAAGGATCGTTCCGACAGATAGTTTGGTTTGAATTACCATACAAGGCCACTCTACTCCTAATGGGTGGGAATAGCGAGGAGTTGTTCTTGTTTATTCAATATCTAATTCTACATAGAGAGGTCGGTTGGGAGTCACAAAGGTGTTCTGCTCCTCGGAAGCTCGGAATGGGCCGGTGAAGGTTTTGGGATCATCGGCTTGGGCTACGCGGCCTTTTGTTTTCTCTTTTAGCCGAGCTACCAGGACGTCGAGGGGCATTTCGAACCACTTCTTCTTGCGGGCCATTTCGACTTCAACGGGAATCATGGCGTGGAGGTTTGGCGAGGTCATGAGTTCCAGTCCTTTTTCCCGAAGAGTGGCGTTATGGCTACCGTGGTGACCAACTTTGTAGAACACGGTGCGGTTGAGGAGGTCCGTTGCCGTCATGGTTCGCTCTTTGTCTCCGGCTTTTACGGTCCACGTTTGGTCGTGCCACGAGAGCCAGTTTCCGACTTGGGCATCGGCGGCGAAAAGGAGGACCTTTTGCGAATCGGGGATTTCGATGGCGAAGACAAGGCTCGTGTTGTTGGTGTCGCTGTCGAGCTGTAGGGCTAGTTGTTCGACGATCCCTTCCCAATCGTTGTCAATGGTTCGCCATTCCTCGGATTTGAGGGAGTAGTTGGGATAATGTTTGTGAATTGCCTGCAGTTTCTGACAGTGTTGAGTATCAAATGGTCGGGTGAGTTTGTCATCTTTTTCGTCACGAATTCCATCGACTGCCTCGATCATTCCCATGCTACGTCCAAGTCCGAAGGCATGGACCTTGCCCGAGGGTTGTTCGTAGACTTCGGATGCTTTCTTTGAGGGATCGCTTCGGAAGATTCTTTCGTCTCGAGGAGGGCCTAAAATATGGAAGTTCACACCCGCGAGTTCGATGGTTTCGCCGGGCTTTCGATATTCGACCGGGTGGAGTTTGCCGGGCAGCTTCATGGCTCCTTCGGTATCAAGTGAACCTTTGACCTCGGAATTCGAAACCGATTTTTTGCCATCGACGCCGAAGCTTGTCATAAGATCGGTGATGCCTTGTCGAAGCTTTGAAGAATCATCCATCAGATGCAACGCTTTTTCGATTGCGAAGGCTGCCTTGCTATGCGTTCGTTGGAGTTCGACACCTAATTCATCGGCAGGGTCTTCGGTCCAGGCATACCAAACTTTGTCAATTTTGAGTTTGCGAAATTCTTGCTGGGCATACGAGAACCCGGAAACGTGGTCCCAATGCTGGTGGGTGACCACAAGAAGGTCGACCTTTCCTCCGGTCGTGGCGGCAATGCTGTTCATGACTGCTTTCATTCGGTTCGCCCCGTCTGAGGTGCCAAGGAGGACACCAGCATCAATCATGAGCCAGAACGGTCGCTCTTGGTCTCTTTGAGGAATTGATACGAGGAAGCAGTCTCCGAGCCCGTGGCAGTACATCCTGATCGTGAATTTTGGCGCCGACGATTGGGCCGGTTTGGAGGGTTTTGTTCTCATCAGATCTTCTCTCCGTGCAAGATAGCAAATGGGTTGGTTTCTTTTTCTCCGCCGAGATTATAGGTGGCGTCTAGACCCATTGTCTCGATAAGACTTTTTTTGTGGTTCAGTTGATGGTTCCTTCTCTCCTCATTGTCGATCCTCTTCTTGATGATGTACTTGATTGAGCGGTGATCCATGTCAATGACGAGGGTGCAACCTCCTCGAAAGACCATGACATTATCCAACGGCTCGGAGGCGACTTGTTCTCGAGTTCGTTCGGGAAGTATTTTGCCGGTTTTTAGGTCAACTTCTAATCTCTGAAGGAACGTGACGAGCATCTCCGCCCTTACCGAGCCATCGAGCAGAACTCGTCTTGCCGGACAAGCTTGGCTTACTTCGAATCTTCTTCCTTCTACCAAACCAAGTAGTTTTCTGATTTCAAGTTTGTCATCGTCGAGGATTTTTTCGACCTCAAAATGGACGTATCGCTTGGCGATATTTGAGACCGTATGAATGTATTCGCGATCTGTCGTAAGGACTGCGCTTAAGTTTCTTTGCAATTGCTCGACTTCATTGGCATTGAGATAAAAGCCATATTTCTCTTTCGTGAATAGGTAGTCAGAGATGTCTTGTCCTCGACCAATCCATAGTTGATCTAAAACATTGAGACCCTTACCAAGGACATCCATTTGTTCTTCGGAGATGTCTGGGCTCTTCCAGCGGAGGCTATCGACGGAAAGGGCCCGAACGTTGTGGGGATAGATTCCTCGGCGACGAAACGCTTCGATGATCGCGATTCGATATCCGAGAAGGTCTTCGGGAACCATGTCGCTGTCGAGGGTAATGATTGCTCGGAGATATTCACCGAAGGTCAGGTCAACGGGCGGGCAATAGTCGAGGGCGCGAATACAAATATTGAGTACTTGTCCGGCAACAAGTGCGGCATCTTCGGCCAGGCGATTAACCAAATCTGGGTGGATCGCTCCTTCGTTGAGTATGCCTGATCCTCCCGAAGCTAATCGAATAAGGTCTTTGGTACGTTGCTCATAGATCGTGGTAAATGCGTCAAAAATCGCGGCGACCAGGACCGCACCTCTTTCGTGTGGTTCGGTGGCATTTTCGAGGGCTCTGACATCTGGTTTTGCTTCTTGCCAATTTCCATTCGCGTCGTTCTTTCCTAGAGCGTCTCGAAGAGAGCCGTAGTGTCCGATTGCTTGGCCGACCTGCCAGGCGAGCTTGGCCAGGAAGTTTTGTTGGCGCAGTTGACCTTTTGTGTTGGCGATCTCGTGTCGCAATACTTCGGCGAATTTAAAGCGTTGGAGGAGAGCGACAGCATCGGCGAATGCCTCGTGAAAAGCAAGGGCATCTGGATTGGTGTTTTCTGAGAACCGCCGATTAAGGCCGTCGAGCAGGGCGTGAGTTGTTTCGTGGGAAATGATGTCGAAGGATAGGCAAGTAAATACTAGTCCGCCAGGCAAGTTGTTTCCAGGATTAATTTTGGAGGCAGGAAAGTAGCCGAACAAGAGGGCCTTCTTTTGAGGATCATAGAATGCGTTTGCTTGCCTTATTGCGTGGGGATATATTCTAAGCTGACGGACGAAGAAATTCTCCTTTTTGCCGGTATTTGGGTTCGTTGCATAGTGTCCAGACCACAACGTTTTTCTTCCCAGTGATGACTCGAAGTTTTGAATCGTCACCATTGCGACTGCGTAAACCATCTGCTGGTGAAATTGGGGATTGCCTTCGGAGGGGGCACAACCTTGCTGGGCTAATATTCCTAGTTCGTTGAGGTCAACAGGCTCGTAATAGACTTTGCTGGCAGGATCAATGTCGATAACCTCGATGTATTCTCCCTTAGGTCCTTTTTCGAGATTTTCTTCCCATCTCACTCGCGCGACTACTTGATTGATGGTTACTTTTTCGATATCGAGATCAAGACTCGGGTCGAAGGCGTAGACTCTGAGCGATCGGCTGGGCGGCTTTGTGGAGGGTTTAATTGGTGCCGTTTTCTTCGGCTTTGAAGCACCTTTGTTGCTAATGACAATTTCCCCACTACTCATGTAACTAATCCTCTGTATATCGAAACCGACAATGGTCGATGGCTATAGGAATCATAACGCGGTTGGCATAGGAAATGTAACAAATTTGATCGGAAAAGGAATCAGCATTTATCATTAGGTTTTAGAACACAATAATTAGGTGGCCGGTCCGCTTTCGGATGGCTGCTTGGTAGCCTTTGCTTTTCGCAGGAGTGACCACTTCTGGAGCTCATGAACAATTGATTCTGTATTTGGGTTATCTTAAGGTAAAACTCGAAAATGGCAATGACGAAGTGTTCAGAGTGCGGTCACGATGTTTCTGACCAAGCGGTTTCTTGCCCGTCTTGTGGAGTATCGTTTGGTCCGCCGGCTAGTGCCTCGATTCCGCCGATGGGAGCTCAGTATGCTCAGCCTTATCCATCCTTTGATCCGCCGCGTAAATCGATCAGTCCATTGGCTATTGTCCTTATCTTCTTCGGTGTGCTGGGGCTTTGCGTCGTTGTTCTTGCGGCAATTCTCTTTCCGATTTTTGCATCAGCAAAGACGGCGGCGAAGAAGGCAAGGACACTATCAAATGTGAAGCAAGTTGGAACGAGTTTGGCGATCTATATGTCTGACTCCGATGATGTCTATCCCTTGCGATTTGGATCAAACGATGACCTCAAAGAATTCTTGATGCCATATACAAAGAATGAAGAATTATTTACTTCGTTCAATCCAAATGGAGGTGTACTTCTTCCGAATGTTAAGCTCCAGAAATACTCTGCAACCGAAGTTATGGACGCGAGAAATACTATTGCCTTGTTTGAGGAGAAAATGTGGCCTGGTGAAGGTAAATGCTATGGATTTGTGGACACCCACGCCAAGTTCTTGAAGACGGAGAAGGGTACGACTTTTGATCCGAAGAAAGACATGAGTCGGTAGATTTGGTGCTCTCCTCGTATCCTCAGATTGATTGACCCAGTTTTGAATCTAAATGTAGGCGGGAGGGATCATCCATAAAGTTTTTCTGCTGGACCTGATTCAGTCCGTTTTACCGTGACCCTACTGTTAGCCGCCGGTAAAAGCAGGCATTTGCAAACTAAAAATACAGCCCGTCGCAGGTACATTCCTAACGCTTAGGGTGCACCCGTTTAGATCAGCTGCACGTTTGACGATGGCAAGTCCGAGTCCCATACCATCGGAGTCAGCCCCTGTATGAATGTGGCGTTTGAAAAATTCATCAGTCGCACCTTCCGCAAGTCCTCCACAACTATCCTCAACTTCGATAACGACATCAGTTCCGCTCGCCATTGCCCGAATCCAGATATTGCCGCCAAGTCTCGTAAATTTAATCGCATTTTGTACTAAATTTGTTACCGCCGAGACCATCAGGTGCCGGTCAGCCTCAATTTCTAAGTTTGGATCGGATTCGGTTCGCACTTTCAGGTATTTAGCATTTGACTCTATTGCTAGTGAGCTTTCCACCTCGCCTAGAAGATCAACAATCTTAAATACCGTTAACTCAAGCTCGTGGTTTGAACTCATGCGAACTCCCGCTACAGATTGATCAACCAACTCCCTCATTTGGGCAAGGGCATTCGTTATGATCCGGCTGGTGGCTCCGTCGGTTCCGACTTTTCCCATTCTTACCAATTCGTGAGAGAGGATGGCACTTGACAGACAATTTCGAAGTTCGTGAACCAAAAACCCCATTTTGAGTTTTTCGCTTTTCTCAATTGAACCAAGAGATAGTCGCTGAAACTCCGTGACTGCCTGTGCAATGGCTACGTCAAGGCACAGATTTAGTTGGGCGAATTCAGCAGAAGATATTGATACTTTGTTCTCCAAGGCATATTCTGTTATTCCCTGACACAAGCTGCCGTAACCTCGAACAAGCTGAGAAATGGTGTATCCCTGACGGTGCGATTCTTGTGCGTGCTTTCGGCTGGTTGCTGCCGATATGGTTTCGGACACGAATCTGTGGCGAGTCTCTGGAGAATCTCCATTCATTGAATTTCCCACAACTTCGACAAGTTGATCGTACAAGACACTGAGTCCTTCATCAAGTGCCTGTGCCGGAGATAGTCCCATGACCTCGATCATGGTGGTCCGACACTTTTCAAGAATCAGCGTTCGCTTCTTCGTCAACATTTCAAAAAGACTCATTTGATAAATACCTCAAGCTCTGCCAGGTCTTTGCGATGGCAAAATATGCCTCACTTAGGGGTACCGCGACAGAGTATTTGAGAGTGTGAACTCATTTACGTAAAACAAAAAGTCGTCTAAAGTTCATACAGTTAAGTCGTGTACGAGTTATTGCTTACAAGGCATGCCCCATTGGATTTGGAGAATTGGGGCCCTATCAAAGATATCCTGATTGAGAGACTTGAAAAAGTGGCTAAATTTGGGTATCAGCCCTTCGTATAAGTGCTTAGATAATCAAGAGTTGTTTAGTATGTCGATTGGACAATAGATAGCCCTCACGATTTTTTGTCGGAACTCATAACCATTGGCATTCAGACAGGTATGGCTGTCAGCCCTTTTTGTTACACTAAATACTTGACTTGCATAGAAACCGAATTGCCAGCAATATAGCACTATGGAAAATTACGCAAAGTCTCAAAAGAGCATTGGATACCTGCTACCGAAGCTACTGATATTCCCCCAAACGAAAGCGCAAATTCTCATGATTGCTGATCGCCGAGCACGAGAGAGAAAGCAGCAATGCATGCTAGTGGTCTGTCTTTGCGCATTACTATGGATTGGAGTCGTTTACTCATCCGCAAATCCTTCACAATCTGGCGGCTCCAAGTCAAAGGCCCACCAAACCAATTCATAGGGAATGCACACTTGGGATAAGAAATCTCCCTTTTGAGGCCTTTGGAAATGAAGGATTTTGGACCGATGCAGTTCGAGCTCCCCATGGTTTGATGGTTGCTAGAATCGATCTAGTCCATGTTTTGCAACTCAGATTGAGTTGCCGCAGATTGACTCATCTCCAACCTAAAGGATAATTTTGAGCAAATCGAGGTGGATTCCATCTTAGGTTAAAACTGACTACAGCGTATGGCTCTCGGTGTCAACAAAGTCATAGACACCAAAGAGCGGACTTGGCATCCACAATCCCAAAAGCGAATACTCTCTTAGTGCCATCTCACCTTTGAGTTGGCGAAATACTTTGGAGAAATGAAATGGTTAATTACTTTACAAAGGGTTCTGCTCATATAGCTGCCCTCGACATCGGTCTAGGAATTGCTGGCTTGGCAAGTGCAGATGAAGTTCACTTTACTGGATTTGGAGATATCAGGAAATGAGTAATCGAGTTGTAAAAGTAGATGGAGTTGAGACGGTAGAGTCGTCAGGTTCGGCAGTAATGATAGTATTTTTCGTGACTCTCGTAGCCATAGTTATTGGCGTCATGGTGTTTTGGCAGCCTTGGGTAGCCCAACCTGCATCCAGTTCAACAACAGTGATCCATGAAACGCAGACAACGCCAGCTGCAAGCTCACCGCCAATAATCGTGAATCCACCAGCTGCTGCACCTGGTAACACGAAGATTGATATCCATAACGAAGTTCCAAAGAATGATCCCCCAACAACCAGCGGTGGCGCTACTGGTGCAGGTAATACACCTTAACCAAACACAAATTTCACGATAAAGGAAAACCCAAAAATGTCAACCATTCTTATCATCGTCATTCTCGTCCTCCTGCTTGGCGGGGGCGGATTTTACTATCGGGGCAGACGCTAATAGGCTTCAAAATAGCATTTCTCTCTCGATTCGGAATTGCTTCCGCAAGAAGTTGGCTCAGTTTTCCTCTATGCGGTGAGCGTCCATTCAATCCATGCTAGCGTTTGCAATATCGCATGGCTGGGGACGAGAGGGTCATATTCGACTTGTAAATCAAGATGGCTGAATTGAAAAAAATCACAATAACAGAAAATGGGCCATACATGGTAACTGGCAGCGTGCCGATTTCCAGAGCAATAATTGAGACAAATGCTGAAGGCGAGTCGGTCACATGGGGCGATGGAGCAGAGTTTCCTGTCTCGGATAGAGCGTTACTGTGCCGTTGCGGCCACTCAAGCAATATGCCGTTTTGCGATGGATCGCATACCTCGGCAAAATTCGATGGGACTGAAACCGCGAACCGTGCGCCATACATGGATCAGGCCGATCTACAGGACGGCCCGTCTGTAAAGCTCGCCGATGCGAAAGTGCTCTGCGCGTTTGCCCGATTTTGCGACCCTAACGGGAGTGTATGGAATCAGGTGGAAAACAGCGATGATCCGGCGGCGCGAGCAAACCTGATACGCCAAGCGGGTGATTGCCCATCTGGACGGCTTGTCGCCATCGATAAAGTCACAGGTAAAGCAATTGAGCCTGACCTTCCAGAATCGATTGGCCTAATCGAGGATCCCTCGATCGGATGTAGCGGTCCGCTGTGGATTCGAGGTGGAATCGAGCTCTTTGGCTCTGACGGCGTGGCGTACGAGATCAGAAATCGAATGACGCTATGTAGGTGTGGCAGATCTGAAAACAAGCCTTTCTGCGACGGCTCCCACGCGTCCGATCCCAAATTTACCGACGATTCATCTCAGTAAGGTCGAACCATTTCGTGGATGGTAACCCATCTGAAAAAGTGCCATCAAGACACATCAGAAATGGCTTTAACCGGCTCAAACATGTGCCTCGTCTCTAACGAGGCTTTGTAGTGGCAAATCGCAGCATTGTCAATGCCTCGCCAGACCCAGAATGAGCCCTTGTATTTGCGTGTCTACTAGTTCAGTTGAATCTAAGGCTGGGGGTTCAGGTCCCCAGGCATAATTGTAATTTGGGATAGAGTGGATTTTATCCCTAACTTAAGCTAAGTCACGAGCCACAACACGTACTTTGAGCAACATCAGGGCATCCATGTTCAACTCTGAATTTGACAGTTACCAGACTTAGAATCGGAGGCCAAAATGTTCATGGACATCAGTTGATGGTCAGTGAAAGAGCTGACTAGATGCGAGGCGACGTGGTTGAGAACACTAGGTGACGACCATGGGATTTCTGCTCCTTGCAATCACTAGCTCCCTGCTCATCGGACGTGTGGGATGCGATGAAGTGGTCAAAAGTATATGGAACTTTCCAAACGAATCTACTCGCCAAAATTGGATGGGACCCGGTTTACCAGGTTGCCGCGTCACATTGGTCTGATTCCAGACGGCAACCGACGGTGGGCGAGAGAACGGGGCCTTCCGGTCACTGCAGGCTACATGGCTGGTGTCCACAAGGGCTTGAAGATGCTCCGAGACTGCTCAGATCTCGGCATCGAGGAAGTTTCGGTTTACGGCTTTACGCAGGACAACACAAAGCGCCCAAAGGAACAGCGGATCGCCTTCGCGGGCGCTTGCGTTGCATTCGTTGAAGCTGCGTTGAAGTACGATATCGCTCTACACGTCGTCGGAGATTCAACGTCAACGATGTTTCCGCCTGAGCTCAAGCCATTTGTGGAAAAGCGGCAGGGTCATGGGCTCAAGGTTAATATGCTCGTGAACTATGGCTGGGAGTGGGATCTAAATACTGCTTTCGAATCAGGCAAAAAACGAGTTCACGATGGGCTGGCATCAAGCCAAGTTAGCCGTATCGACATGGTGGTTCGCTGGGGCGGATGCCGCAGACTAAGCGGATTCCTGCCTATACAGTCCGTGTATTCAGATTTCTACGTTATTGACGACTATTGGCCCGATTATGAGATCAATCAGGTTCTTGCTGCACTTGCCTGGTTTCAAACTCAGGAACCGACACTGGGCGGCTAGGTGTTTAGTCGTAATCAAGATCACGGTAAAGCGTTGCCGTTGTTAAAATAGTGTAAATCTAGTTCATGGTAATCGCGGCTCCCCTCATGGCGAGGAAGAGTCGGCTATTTCCGTCAGCAGCCCGAGAGCCGAGAAAGAACTAATGGGTGTACGTGAGATGCTAAATCTGTCGTCTGCATAGAACAAACCAGTGTCCAGGGGGCCATAGTTATCTAGTTGCGGTCTGCCTGTATTGACCCCAAAATCTGGAAAGCAAAAGACTGTCAGTGGAAGATTGGACA
>JAYUOQ010000206.1:0-4266 GCA_043760685.1 Armatimonadota bacterium
TGCGCGGCTAGCCCATCGTGTTCACGGATGAGAGCAAGGAAAAGGTGTTCAGTACCAATAAAGTCATTAAAGAGACTTCTTGATTCATCGTAGGCAAGATCAATAACAAGCTTTCCTTTCTGACTAAGAATGATTTCCTGGTCAATCTCTTCGGCCCCGATTGGCAATTTGGATTCCAAGCTATCCTTAAGGCTCCGAATATTTACCCGTAAATCGGTAAGAATCCGAATCGCAAGACAATCTTGGTCAAATGTTTCTGATCGTACAAAAACTTGTAAGCGTCCTGGCGAGGTTATAAATTTTTCTTCATGAAGTAACCCGTGTAAAAGGTGACCTGTTGAAATGGTCGTCGAATTGAATTGGGTAGCAGCTTCTTCTGAACGATAAATTGCTAATTTTGCGCTTTCTGTAAACCGATGCCACATCCTAAGTTCAGTATAGCGGCTCCAGTAAGGCTACTTAAACACCGCTCGATTCTCGACCGGACCTTCATTGGTCGGCCGGAATCCTGCCCGTTTCATTCCGAGCTTGACGGCGGGATGGTTCATGAATGTCCTATTTGGCCAACCGTCTCGAGCGTTCTCGATTCCCAGCATCATCTGACCCTGGTCAATGCCAATCATGTCGTTGGAGTGCCAGTCTTTGGTTGGGTTTAAACCGCTGCTAAAGCCGTATCTTCCGTACGAAGAACGGTACTTTGTATAGAACGCATTTGCCGACGCCATTGACTCCTTCGGCGTAAACATCATTGATGCCAGTGCACTTGGTGGGGCAAGTGTTCCATTATCAAAGTTGTCGCCTAGGTAGCCCGCAGGAAAGCCTTGCGCGCCATATCCTTCCGGAACATCGCATGCACTCAAACCCCAAATCGTCGACGAATAACCCTTAAACTTCTTCGGATTAGCGGTGCAGTATTGAATCTGCAATTGCGTCATCATGCGAGAGTTTGCCCAGTAGTCGATGCCCAGCGAGTCCCGTTTACCCTTAAAGTCAAAGAATATCTGAGACATCTGATGCATAAACAGCGGTCCGCCAGTCAGGCCGGTCTTTCCAAATGCCGTGACTTTTTTGCGCTCAAAAGCGGTCCATGTCGCAGCCGGAGTCGAAGTATCTACCCCAAGCCCGAGCAGGTAAATCATGGCGTTCTCGGAGTACTCGCTCCACTCGGCATCCAGAAACTTGTCGCGGAATCCCATCGTATATGTGAGCTTGCTCGGCTTGGATCCGCCGTTGGTTCGCATGTATTTCCAATCTATTTCGCCAAGGATCTTGTTCGTCATTTTGGTCAACACGGGGTCTTTCAATGCTTGTTCGCACAAAATTAAGCCGCACCAGAAAATGGCAGAATCAATCGTAGAGACTTCACTATTCCACTCGATTTTGCCGGTCTCCCAGTTCAGCCAATGGTAGTACCAACCGTGGGACTTCGGTGCAGTATCAATCATGTGTTGAACGGTGTTCCGGGCTTTCTTAACCGCGACATCGCGTGTCATCCAACCGCGGTGCTCGCCAACCGCGTATGCCGAAAGAGCAAACCCGATCGCTGCGACACTAGCTACCACGTGACCTGGATCATCTTGCTCAGCAAAATTTGACGACCGATCCTTAGTGAAACCGGTCACCGGATGAGACCGTTCAACAAAAAAGTTAAACGCTTGATGAGATGCATCGTTGAGCAGGCTCCATCCGCTCAGCTCAGGCTTTGGAGTTGAAAGCAAGGAAAAGGCAATAAAGGAAGAAATCATTAGAATAAAGTGGGAGCGTTGCCGCTCCCATCTCGATCAGTACCGCTTTAGAAGCCGGCAGGTTTGGTTTGACAATAAGTGTCTAGCCATTCCAGAGTGGCACCGGGAATATATGCATCAGGTGTTGCTAACTTGTCTCGTTGGTAGCCCCACAAGTTGACTTCATTCGCCTTTCCGCAAATTGATCCAACAGTTTGCAATTTCGCATGGGAATCATGGAACGTTACGACCATTGCTTTGTCGTCTCGCTTTCCACCACCCCAAGACCAGCCGCCACCGATGCCACCTGGATAAGGGGTTTCACTTTCGTTCAATTGCCAATCTAGGTAAGGACCAGCCTCTGGCCAAGGTCGCTTGTGCTCGACAATCTGCATGATTTGAGCGGTGTTCTCAAGCATTGTTGGAGTTAATCCAAGGTCGTCCCATTTGTGGGTCAAATAGAACAAGTTGGTTAAGGCGTAGCCTCTTGCAAATCGGTTAGCTTCTGGTTGAATGGCAAAGCCAAACAACGTTGCGTATGCCGGGTCAGACTGTGCATCAAGGTAACGAGCAGCATTATTTAATGGGTCCTTAAAGATATCACGATTCTTGACGTAAGGCGCGGTAATCATTTTCCAATTTTTCTCGGTTCTAAGTGGCAAAGTGGCATCACTATAACCTTTGCTTGGAACCTGAACATCATCAAAATCAGCAAGATAGATTTGCAAACTCGTTCCGAGTTGTTTTAGGTTTGAAATGGCAACGGACTGCTTCGCAGCTTTCTTTGCTTGAGCAAAGACAGGGAAAAGTATGGCCGCCAAGATCGCAATAATTGCGATAACGACGAGTAGTTCAATGAGCGTAAATGCTTTAGATGATTGTTTCATGGGATCCTCTTCAGTGAAGATTGATTAGTTTCTAGTTGTTTTGCTGACTCTCGAATATCGAGAGTCATGGGGAAAATGTTTTGGGATTCGGCTGGCAATTGCCTTGTTGCCGAGATCAGGGTTCTGGCAGCAGAACGGGCGATTTCAAAGATTGGTTGCCTCATGCTGGTGAGTCTTGGGGAGATCCGGTTACACTCTTCTGAACTATCGAAGCCTACAATAGAAACATCGTCCGGCACTGATATCCCTGATCGTTGTAATTGCTTGATACAAGTAAATGCGACATCGTCAGACCAACACAAGACGGCAGTCAACTGATGAACCTTGATCCACTGAACCACGGCAGAAGGGAAGTCCTCTTGGGTGACAGACGAGATGGTCCAATCAGCTCGATACTTTGCTCCCAATGCTTTTCTATAGCCTTCGTGCCGATCATTCGACGCAACTGATCCAGCTGAACCGACGATTAGTCCGATGTTTTGGTGCCCGAGTTCCTGAAGGTATTTTGTGGCAGTCTCGCCACCAGTGACGTTATCCGAATCTACAAAGGGAATATTGCTCTCGGTTGGTCGGCTGAAGAAAGTGACCACGGGAAACTGCCGTTTGTGAAGGAGTGCAAGAAGAGGATCACTTGCATCTCTTAGGATGAGAGCACCGTCACTTCGTCCGTCCATGATCGCATCGGCTTCTTCTTCGACAGATTTAAACGTTCGGGTGTTGAGTATTAGGTTGATGTCTGCCTCAACGCATTCCTCACAGACGCCTCGCATGAGTTCGTTTACAAATCCTGAGCCTGCCCTAAAGTAAGTTGCATATTGGAAAACAACCGAGATTGCGTTGGCACGCTTGCTGACTAGGCTTCGGGCAACCGCGCTAGGTCGATACTCAAGCTCCCTTGCTGCCACATGGATTCTCTCTTGGGTTTCTTTGCTAATCCGATTTTCTTCGCCACGACCGTTGAGAACGTAACTCACTGTAACCTTGCCTACTCCAGCAAGTCTTGCCACGTCGCCAATCGTGAATCGCTTTCGCATCGAGTTACTGACCTTGTTGCTGAGGACCACCGGGTAATGGAGCAGATCCTGACCCGCCTGGCGGATTTTTCATCGCTTCAAATGCCTTCTTAACGCTTGCTTCACTCTTGTAGATATCCATGAGAATCTTCTTGTCATCCTCAGAAACCGTTTCGTAGTTTCCGCCATTGGTATCGAAAATCCCTTTAACAACTTTTGCGTTGTCAAAGCTCTTTTGCATTTCTTCTTTGGCAAGAGGTTGGGGACCAGCTCCACATCCAACGATGGAACACGTTGCCAAGATTGTTAAAATTACTGCCTTAATCGTCATCTTTGATCCTTGCTGAACCGGTTCAGTAACTATATCACAAGTTGCCTTAAAATACACAATCATTTTGAAACTCGACGTGAGAATTTAGTCGATGATCTTGAGCGCTTCGATTTGGAGAGTCAAATCTGATTTGGGTGGAACCTGGGATCCAGCTTTTTGCCCTTCAATGTCAGCCGGTGGATAGCCTTTTTCGCCGAACGCCAATTCATAGTTAATGACAACTGTTCGTTTCTCGCCACCTTTGATTCCCGCGATCGCCTGATTGATCCACGGCAACATTTGAGGGCCCAACTGGAGTCTCGAATCCTTGG
>JAYUOQ010000207.1:0-11638 GCA_043760685.1 Armatimonadota bacterium
CAAGATTGCAGGCAAAGAAGGAGGGCAGAGTTCCGGACGACGGAAAGGCCCCGAAGACCGTAAGCAAAACAATAAAGAACCTTTTGCAGGGAAGTAATAGTCCAGAAGAGCCACCAGCGGCGGCAAACAACGCAACCGTTCCTCCCCCAGTGGCTACACCAACGACTTTGTCAATGAATGCAACCGAAGTTGCCGAAGTAACTTCAAAGACGAATAGTCACGATTATGCTGGAGTTGTACAAATCCTGAAAAAAGCAACTGGTGCTGAGACTGAGGATGGCAAGGCAATGATCAAAAAGTACGAGGGTCTTGTAGCGTTTCAAACTTGGCTAAACAGTGAAGTCTCAGGTCCATCAGAAGCTGCTCCGTTGGAAATGAACCTAGAAGGTCAGGCGGTCAGAGTCTATGCAACGAAGGATGGGACCATTATTGACAATGGGACGCCGGTCGTTAGAAATTTGTGGGGCTATAAGGAATCAACGATTTTGGCAATTGCCGAGGCCCTAGCCGCCAAACTACAAAGCGGAAATCCTGTTTTATCCGAGACGGCGGGCTGGTTTGCAACCTTTAAGGATGTCCACAAAGTTTAGGACCTGACCGAGAACGAACGGGCTCTCTCCAAGTACACTGTTTCCAAAAGGAAACTGCGATGTTGCAAGATAACTTCCCCATTCGAAAAGTCGACCATATCCGCCATTACGTTGGTAACGCACGGCAATCGGCATACTACTACCGAAGCGTATTTGGCTTCAATATAACGGCCTTCCATGGCCTTGAGACCGGCTTAAAGCACGAAGTAGACTGGCTCCTAGAGCAAAATGACGTAAAGCTCCTATTCACTGCCCCCGTTCGCCCTGGTCATGCAATTGCTGAGACTCTTGCGATTCACGGCGACTTCGTTCAAGACATCGCTTTTGAAGTGGATGATGTCGATTGGTCATTTAACGAAGCCGTGCGCCGAGGTGCAAAGCCAGCTCGTGAGCCATTTACACTAAAGGATGACAACGGCGAAGTTCGCCTGGCATCTATTCATATTTACGGCGACACAATTCATACCTTCCTCAACCGAGACAACTTTAAGGGGCACTTCCTTCCAGGTTTTCGAGAACGGTTTGAAGCAGGTGAAGGCATTGGCATCCAGGAGATCGACCACTGCGTCGGCAACGTTGAACTTGGGCAAATGAACGTTTGGGTGAAATGGTACGAAGACATCCTCGGCTTTAAGAACATTATAAGTTTTGATGACAACGACATTTCAACTGAATTCACCTCATTGATGTCAAAGGTGATGGCCTCCGGAAATGGTCGGGTGAAGTTCCCGATCAACGAACCTGCACCAGGCAAAAAGAAGAGCCAAATAGATGAATATCTTGAGTTCTTTGGTGGAGCTGGCGTACAGCACGTCGCACTTCGAACCGATGACATCGTTGATACCGTCCAGAAGCTGAAAGCTAAAGGGATGGAGTTCCTACGCGTTCCAAAGACCTATTACGATATGCTTCCTGGCCGAGTTGGCGAGATTGATGAAGACATAGAAGTACTGTCTGAACTTGGAATCTTAGTTGACCGAGATGATGAAGGATATCTTCTTCAGATATTTACTAAGCCGATCACTGACAGGCCAACGTTGTTTTATGAGATCATCAATCGAAAGGGCGCAACAAGCTTTGGCAAAGGCAATTTCAAGGCATTGTTTGAGTCTATTGAGCTTGAACAAGCAGTCCGCGGAACACTTTAGTCAAATATCTTGGAACCCTTTTGCCCCTGACCACCTTATATTAAAGCGATGCGAAAAATCCTGACACTTGTCTTGCTAGTGATGATTTCCACCCTTGGTTGGGCAACCGGCGAGGTAACTTGGTCAGTTTCCCAAATCGAAGGCAGCATCGCACCCGATGGAAAGGCGAATATTGTCGTCCAGGCTGCCATCCAGCCTGGATGGCACCTTTACTCGATTGAACCGGTCAAAGAAGGTCCGTTTCCAACTACTTTTTCCACTGAAGACATAACGCTCACCGACATGATCCTTGAGCAACCGTTATACAAAGAGTTTGATAAGGGTTTTAACAAAGACATCAATCTGTTTAAGGACAAAGCCACTTTTTGGATTCCCGTCAAGTTTGGAAAGAAAGGAATCAATGGCAAGCTAACCGTAACTTATCAAGTTTGCAAGAATGGAGTTTGTATTCCGCCTCAGCCTGTCGATCTCGACCTTAAAGCCGCGAAAGTCGTTACGGAATCGACCAGACCCGCTTCCCAAGCCCCAACCATCTCCGAAGGCGGCGAAAAACCAACGAAGGCACCGGTTACTATAGCTAACACCGACAACGGAGAGAAAAAACGAATTGACGATGCCAAGTCAAAGGGCATTTTTGCTTATATTTGGTTGGCAGTGGGAGCTGGATTCATTGCCCTCTTAACCCCTTGTGTGTTTCCGATGATTCCGATCACAGTAAGCTTCTTTTCTAAAAAGAAGGAGGGCGAATCAAGCCTACAAGCGGCTCTTCTATATTGCGCCGGAATCATTGGTACATTCACGGTGCTTGGACTTGCGGTATCGGCGGTCGCGGGTGCGACCGGCCTTAGTCGACTCGCAAACAACCCATGGATGAACCTCGGATTAGCGATCATCTTTATCGTGTTGGCGTTGTCGCTCTTCGGTGTGTTCGAAATCGGGCTACCTTCCAAGTTTGTTAACAAGTTTGATTCGACTGGCAAGTCCAAGTTCCTGGCACCTATCCTGATGGGCCTTACTTTTAGCCTAACTTCCTTTACCTGCACCCTTCCCTTCGTCGGAGGTGTATTGGTTAGCGCCGCCAACGGTGAATGGTTCTACCCCGCAGTAGGCATGCTCGTATTTTCAACAACCTTTTGCATTCCATTTTTCCTCCTTGCACTCTTCCCAGAAGCCCTATCTAAACTTCCCAAGTCAGGCGCATGGATGGTCACCGTCAAAGCATTCATGGGATTCATCGAGCTCATAGCCGCCGTTAAATTCCTCAGTACTTTTGAACTTAGCTTCGAAATGGGTTGGCTGACGCGGGAAGTAAATCTTGCCCTTTGGTTCCTCCTTCTGGTGCTTGCTGCGATCTACCTCTTTGGTTGGATTCGACTTCCAAAAGTTGATGACGGAAAAATCGGCCCGCTTCGAGTCGCTTTTGGGGTTGGAACGATGCTCCTCGCCCTCAAGATCGCCGCAGCCCTGAACGGAAGCACGCTAGGCAAACTCGAGGGCTTCCTACCTCCATCACCTTATCCAGGCAGTAAGTCAGAAGCGATGGTTGCAACATGGGAAAAGGACTTCTTGCCCGATTTTGAAGCCGCAAAAGCAAAGGCTAAGGAAAACGGCAAACCGATCTTCATTGACTTCACCGGAATTTATTGCACCAATTGCCGAGTCATGGAGCGCACGGTATTCCCAAGCCCCAAGGTTCAAGCCGCATTCGAAAAGTTCAACAAGGTTTCCCTCTACACGGATCGAACTCTACAAGACAAGTACAAAGAGAGCGATGGACGCAATGCCGCACTTCAACAGAAGTTAGTTGGCACGGCGACTCTGCCAACCTATGTCGTCGTCAAACCCGATGGAACAACTGTCGTCAACTCAACTGAGTTTAAAGACAACATTGACGACTTCGCCAAGTTCCTCGAAGACGCGGCTAAGTGAGCTCGACCGGCTCAGCCTTAAACTGTTCAAGGAATCGGAGATCATTTTCCATAAAGTGTCTTAGGTCGTCAACGCCATAAGACATCATCGGAATACGCTCGACACCTAAACCAAACGCAAAGCCTGAATACTTCTCAGTATCGATTCCGTAAGCTTCCAAGATGTTCGGGTGAATCAGCCCGGCACCACCAAGCTCTACCCAGCGACCGTCGAACAGTTTCGGGGTAGATATAGCATAGTCGACTCCAGGTTCTACAAATGGAAAGAAGTCCGGACGGAAACGGACGGTTACGTCTTTCCCAAACATCTGGCGAGCGAAGAGCCCAAGGGTGCCTTTGAGGTTTGCCATCGAGACTTTCTCGTCAACCATAAAACAGTCGACCTGATGGAACGTGTGGCTGTGAGTGCGGTCAACTGCCTCGTTTCGATACGTTCGACCGACGGTAAAGACCCGCAATGGTAATGTTCGCTTACCGTCCCGAACTTCTTCAAAAATATGGCCCTGAAGATCGGTGCATTGAGTTCTTAAAAGATAGTCATCGTCAATGTAAAACGTATCCTGATCATCCATTGCAGGATGGTCGGGCGGATAGTTGAGGGCGCCGAAGTTATATCCTACAGTTTCAATCTCTCGGCTCTCTTGGTATTCGAAACCAAGACCACTGAGCACTCGCTTGATCTTATTGGTTGTTTGCTGGAGGACATGCTCAAATCCGACTCTGGTCGCCCGGGCTGGCATTGTGACATCGATTCGCTCTGCTTCAAACTGGGCCGCCATCTCTCCGCCCTTAAGTTCAGCTTCTCGCGCATCAAGCGCATCTTCTACTGCTTTCTTCGCCGCATTGACCGCTTGACCGAAGGCTTTCTTGTCGCCTTGGTACGCTCCGACTTCGCGAAGCTTGCCCGAAATAAGTCCGCTGTTTCCCAAGAACTTGATCTTCAGTTCTTTGAGATCACTCGTCGTTGATGCCGATTTCACCTCGATGAGAGCCTGACTTTGAAGAGCAGCGACTTCTTGCATGAACCAATAGTTTAGCATCGTCACCTCAAAATCCTTAACATGCCCTAACATCTTGTGCATTGGGAAGCAAAATTGCATTGAATTACTAGTTGACTCTTGGGCAAAAATCTCGTAATATGCAGGTAATAACTATGGTTCGAAAACTTGCTTCCGTAGGATCCATGCTTGGATTCAGCTTCGTACTTGCAACCAATGCCTTTGGCCAGGCTAACTTTGGGGTCAGCCTCTATTCAAATATTTCTTTGGCAACATTTGGTTCTGGCGGCGGAAATGATTGCTGGGGATACACGGCTCCATCAGGACGTGAATATGCAGTCATGGGTCTTAACAACAAGCTTGCATTTGTTGAAGTCACCAATCCAGCAGCACCCGTCATTCGAGCCACGATCCCTCATAGCGCGAGTACGTGGGGAGCAATCAAGGTGTACGGAACCTATGTTTACGCTGGAACTGAAACATCGGGAACTGGAATACAAGTCATCGATATTAGTCAAATTGACTCTGGAATCGTGACGTTGGTCAGGACGATAGCTTCACCAGGTCGAACTCACACATTGGCACTCAATGCACAGACCGGTTACCTTTACACCTGTGGTTCTCGTGAAGGCACGGGTTGGTCGATGTGTTTCAGTCTGGCGGACCCTTCAAATCCAGTTAGAGTTGGCGCCAACTCAATGACTACAGACTATAACCATGAATGCCAAGTTGTTTCGTACAACTCAGGGCCATATGCCGGCAAAGAAATCTGGTTTGGATTTAGTGAAGGTCGAGGGGTGGACATTTATGATGTCACCAACAAGAACGCTCCTGTTCTCATCAAGCGAGTGACTTATCCCAACATGGGATATTGCCATCAAGGGTGGCTTAGTGCGGACAAGAAATTCCTTTACGTGGACGATGAGTTCGATGAAAACAATTTGTCGGTTAATACAAGGTCATTAATTTTTAACGTTGAGGATCTAGCAAATGCGTCATACGTAACCTCATTTACCTCCGGACTGCCATCTATTGATCACAACCAATATGTGACGGATGGATTTGCTTTCCAAGCCAACTATACGACTGGGCTGCGAGTGTTTGATACAACGCAAAACCCAGCGGCACCAATTCAAACGGGTGGGTTCGATACATACTTGGCGAACAATAATCCGACCTATAACGGAGCTTGGAGTAACTATCCATTTTTCCCAAGCGGGACGGTCATTATTAGCGATATCAACGGTGGCATGTTTGTCTTGAACACGACTGAGGCAACAACCCGTGCAAACCAAGCATCTTCGTTTGCATTAGGTTTTAGTTGCAGTGCTCAAGGAACACTTTCATCAGTTGCTGCAAGCGACGATGATCGGATGATTTTGAGCAGCGTCCAAAATGATGTCTTTGTCAAGAATCCGCTGTTGGCTGAGTTTTCTACCACGGCGTATGATACTAGCCCAACAAAGATTCGGATTGTTGTCGAGTCCGCGTTCAAAGACGGGATTTCGAGGGGTGGCACTAACGCAACACAAAATGTTGAACTGTATGATTGGACGACAAGCACCTATGTGTCGGCCAGCCAAACAACTTCGACGTCAGTTGATCAATCTATTGAAGTGACTGCACCCGGTGGCGTTCAGCGATTTGTCAATCAGACAACGCGCGAAGTTAAGGCGAGAATCTATTGGGTTGGTGCCAAGTCCAAGACTTCGGCAGGAAAGGCGCTGATTGACCAGTTCCTTTTCCGAATAACTCGATAGTTCCCCGTTTATGGACCGACGAGCAAGTGGATGCGGCAGACTTCGTCGCTTGCCGTCGGTCCAGCATGAATATCTTTTAGCTTCTTGCCTTCGTTGATACGGCAATACTTGTCGTTGTTATAGTGAAAACGGGCAGTCAGCGTGCCGCCCTTGGCTAAGGTAACTGGCTTGGGAAACATGTAATTTCCGCCCCAGTAAGGATCCCAGCGAACAGCATTCAGGACGGTTTGCTCCTTCCCTTCTTTGTTCGTGTAAAGCAACTGAATTTGACCAGCATAGAACCTGGCTTCGGGGAGGATCGATATAAGGGAGATGTCACGGTCAATTGATTTAGCCAATTCAACTACTTTGGATTTCCCCGACGGGATGAATACATCCTTGTCTTCTAGGGTCATCCAAATTGGTGACTTAGCCTTTGCTACTTTTCTGGTTGAAACAGATACTCGAAACGCAGCACTTTCGTACTTTCCGGTTGGTCGGTAATGGGCTTGGACGACCAGCTTTGAGTTAGGACCGTACTTGTAGCTCATCCCAGCTGGTAGTTTCCAAGTCGAATATCCCGGTGCCCAGACGCCAACGAGATACTTAGCAGGCAAGTCCATGCTTGCAGTCGTTTCAGTTGGCACTTTCATTTCTTTTGGGACGATAGCAACGGTTGCATAACGGATCACTCGTGGATTCGCGGGCTCGACCGAGAATGAGTCAAAAGCGCCTCCTTTCGGGTTTAGAGCTTTTGACATTACGGACCAATACGGTAGGCCTTCTGGTTTTACTTTGACTTCGATACCAAAATCGATATGTTGAACTGACATTGGTTCGTTTTTGATTGATTCAGAGTTTGCATAGCCGCGTTCAATTCCTTTTGGCATATTCATCTGAATCCACTTTTGAAACTGGACTGCTTCTTCGTCTGAAAATGGTTTGAGTTCTGAGAACTCACCGAAGTCAGAGTGAGCCCAAATCGGGGGCATGTTCCTGGCAAGGATCTGAGTTCGAATGAGTTCAATTCTGGACTTCACACCCTCATAAGTTGAAAGGTCAAATGGGGCATATCCAGTTGCTTTTGAGTGACAAGGAAGGCACTTCTCGCGAATGAGCGGAGCGATCGTTTGGTTGTACGTTGGTGCCTCCTGGTTTGGGGTCAGCCCTGAACCCAAAATGCCAACCGAAACTAAGCCAATCACAATTTCTTTCATTTGCTCTTCCAGATGAATTCTACTTTACGTACAATGATAGGATGATTTCCGCACTTTTGGTTGCATTGATGGCAAAAGACTTGCCGACAGCGCCAATTAGTCTCGTAGGCGGGCTTACACTCAGCGGTAAGCCAGCGGTGATTTCATCGGCTCAGTCAAAAGCGACGGTGCTGTTCTTCATCGCCACCGATTGCCCAATTGCCAATCGATATGCCCCCGAGATTTCGCAGATAGCCAAGACTTACGCCTCGAAGGGAGTTGCTTGCTATCGAGTTTATGTTACGGCTTCGGCCAAGGATGCTATTCGCCACGGAAAGGAGTTTAGACTTAACTTCCCTACCGTCTTAGATTCGGGTCGGAAGCTCGTGAAGGCTACGGGAGTTAAGGTCACCCCTGAGGCGGCTGTCATTAACTCGAAAGGCATCTTGGTCTATCGGGGCCGGATTGACGATCAAAACATTGATCACGGCTCGATTCGCAAAGATTATCGTCGAGATTTGCGGATTGCATTGGATGAGGTTTTGGCGGGAAAGCCGGTTAGTCAGCCAGAAGCCGCCGCCATTGGTTGCTACCTCTAGTTGCTCGATTTCTAAAGTATTGAACCTAAATTTGGAAATGGTTCTAAAATGTAGCTCCAGGAAGTGCGAAGTGCCCAGTGCAAGATATGGTTCGAGGTTCGATAGATTCTATATCTGAAATTCGCTTACAGTGCATATAAGCCTGTACCGCAAGTAAACCTTCTCGGTTAGAATAGTCGAATGGATTTGGGATTTGAATCTACTATGACCATGGAGGCGATTAGACACATCCGTAGGAAAGGATTCTTTCCGCCTACACGTCCATTCCTTCTTGACCATTCGTCTAACAACCCTCGTCCGATCTCCCGATTAGCCTTGGTTGACAAAATATAACTAAATATAGTAAAATAGTGTATGTGAGCAAAAATGAGCGGTCCTCATTTTTTTCTCGCTGCCTACTTTCTTTGACAACTAAATTTCGTAAACATAAACCGCACCGATATCCCTGATTTGCGGTGCTACAAACTTTAAGAAAATCAGAATTCAGGTTCAATTCGTTACCGAATTCGGATTCCAACAGGGAATTAGGAACAAAACTAGTTTTCGCCGCCTTATGTTCGGCATCCGAACATTCATTGTTACGAGAACAAAGAAAGCCCTCATCCCCCAAAATCCCCTCTGGATGAATAGCATCCATCGTCCAAGGGGACCGGAGAAATAATAAACTCCACTCCCACCCGTTCGCAAGCCCACGGACTCCCTCGACTAGCGAGGGAGATAAGTTCGAGTCAAGGTGTAGTCAGTTTATTAAACAGGTACCGCATGACGGTTCCCATGACGTGGGGTCGCGAAGTGTCCTTCCCAATCGAATGGTCGTCGCGAGGATAGAACATGATGTCGGGGTGGGCGCCACCGTCGATCATCTTTTGCACAAGTCGAGCCGTGTCTTGGAATAAGACGTTGTCATCCAACATTCCGTGAACGAGGAGGAGATTGTCCTTCAGGTTTCCGCCATAAGTGATTGGCGAAGTCTTTTCGAACCACTCCTTATCTTCTTTGGCAAGACCCAATCGGCGTCGGGTGTACCACTCGTTATAGCTCTTCCAGTCGGTAACGCTGGCGACCGCGACTCCGGCGTAGAACTCGCCCGGGTGGGTTAGCATGGTCATGCAGGTTAGGTAACCGCCGTAGCTCCAACCCCAGATTCCGATTCGGTCGGCTCGGACATATGGCAATGAGGCGAGGAAGTTCTTGGCAGCAACCGCTTCGTCGGCATCGATGAGTCCCATCTTTCGATAGTAGCCACCGTTGAAGTCGCCATCGTAGCCCCAGCTTGATCGGAAGTCGACGCAGAGAACGACCATGTCGAGGTTCATCGCGGCATAGTTTTCCATGAATCCGGACCAAGCGGATTTGCCCGAGTCGGCGTAGATGTTGCTGAGAAACGCGGGGTGTTTTTTGGACATATCGAGACCAGGTTTGGTCATCATCAGTCCGTGAATCGTTGCTCCGTCAGCGTTTTTGAAGGTGACCTCCTTAATGTCGGCCCACTTGATCTTTAAGAAGTCAGCACTTTGGCTCAAGGTCATTCGCTTGATCGAAGGCTCAACGGAATACAGTTCGCTGTTGACCGTTCGATCGTTTGCCATGGTGGCGATCTTGGTTCCATCTTCACTGACAAGTGGAAGATCGGCCCAGTTGAAGCCCTTTGGAGACGAGTAGCCGTCCTTCATGACCACGTGAGTCGTTTCGGACCCGTTTGGCTCAAGGATTTTGATCTCGGTAGTCAGTGGGCTCCGTGATGCGGTTGCCATGATGAGGCGGTCGCTGTGCTTTGGACGGGTGAATCCACCGACATCGTAGAACTTGGAGAAAACGGCTTTGACGTCGGAGCCGTCCACATTCATGGAGAACACGGATCGATTGATGAGGGTGTCGCCCTTGATGTCGGTTCCGAAAATGATTCGTTTCGAGTCTCGACTCCAAACCGCGTCTCGCCAATCGTTAATGGTGTTCCGGGGAGCCTTTTCTTTATAAACGTCTTTCTTGGTGGCTTTTTCGGGATCGACGACTGAGATGGTGTATTCCATGAAGTCGTCTTTCATCCACCCCACTTCGAAGTGGTTGCCGTCGGGTGACCACGAGGCGTTCTTGATCCAGCAATAGCGCGGAATCTCTGGTACGAATTTAATGATTCCGCCAGTGGCTGGAACGATCCCAATTTGATGATCTTCGGACAATTCACCGTTCCAAGTTCGCTGGATGGGAACCACGGTTGCTCGTTCCTTGCTGAAGTCCATCATGTTATGGTTGCCGACTTTTGCGCTGTCGCTCCATTGAACCGCAAGCCATTTGCCGTTTGACGAGAACTCGTAGTCGTCGATTGAAGTTCCGGGCTTGGAAATAAAGGTTAGTTGCTTGGTGTCTCCGGTTTTTCGATCGCGGAGGAAAACGTTGGTTCCGTTGCTGTAGCTGAAAGACTTGCCGTCATCGGTGTATTTAATTCCGGCGAATCCGGCTGCACCGTCGAAGAGAGTTCGGAGGTCGCTACCGTCCGGTTTGACAAGCCAAACTCGGCCTTTGTAGTTGAACATGAGTTCTTTGCCGTCGGGAGCCCATTGTGCTCCGGCAATGCCGCCGTCGTAGAGTGCCGCTTCCTTCTTGTCTTGTTCGCTTCGGCTGTCATCTTGACGTGGAAGTTCTTTTATGCCGGCTGCATCCACAATTTTCTTTGGTGCACCATTGGGGAAATCGACTACGTAGAGGTCAAGCTTTCTTTCGCCAGTATGGTTCCACCCGAAAACGATTTTGGAGCCGTCCGGTGCCATGGAAGGAGAGGCTGGAGAGCGACCTTGGATGAGGGGATACGAGCTTAGTCGCTCGATACTGAAGTCGGATGGCGGCAGGTTTTGGGCGAATGCAACCGAAGTTGCAGTGAGAGCTACAAACGCAAGAAAAGTTCGAGTTTTCATGATGGGTAAAAAAGTTAAGACTAGATTACCGCCGAAGGCGGGTCTGAAAGTTCCTTGTCGACCGTTTGATTATCGTCCGACTTTGGGAGCCAACCTTCGCACCGCATAACCAACAATGGCGTGAAGATGAATGCGTAGATTGTTGGAATGGTGATCAGTCCCAACGTGACCCGAAGATCCTCTTGAATTGCCGATAGAACGATGACGAATATCTCGGAAACAGAAAATGCGAGTCCGAAGAAGATGAGGATACGGAATGGTGTTGCGCGGGAGAATTGACGAAATTCCCTCCCGAAAAGGACAATCCCTGCGATGAAGAGGCTCGCTCCGAGCGCAACTAGCGTCGGTATCCAGCCGATTTTGGTATTGGCCCCTAGCGATACATAATCGACGTAGAATGGGATTAGCAGTGGCGCGTAGAGCCACAGTTGAAAGAGTCGTAGCGGAATCCCAATGATGGGTTTGTTCATTGCCTTAGTGATATGGACGAAGCAAGGGCTCGAAAAGCCCTCGGCTGCTTCGCAACTC
>JAYUOQ010000208.1:0-11598 GCA_043760685.1 Armatimonadota bacterium
TAATGGGTGCGGGGGTCGTAGTTTGGACTGGTTGGCTTTGGCGACAGCCAAGGCATATTGGAATGAGGAGTACCGCAGTCCAATTATTGGTTCTTGCTCCCATTCGGATCATATGAGTCGTTTTACCCTCTATGCCAATTCACCGATCATAGTGAATATTTGGTGATGGTGACAAATTGGATTTTCCGCCCAGAGAGGATATGAGCAAATTTCTGATCCAATCGTAGTTTTTTGACTAGTTCGGAACAAATCGACCTTCACCAAGCTCGAATTTAGAGGTCATAATGACACTGAATCTTAATCATGAATAAAGCCGTCTTCAGCTTCCTTACACTGCTTTGCATGATTCCTTTTGCCTTTGGGCAGGCGGTTCCCAAGTTAGGTGATGCCGATTTTCCCGCTCCTTCTCCTTCGGATCGACATAACCAAAAAGTAGCCGCGATCAAGAGTCACAACTATGAACTTCTGATGATAGGAGACAGCATTCTCCATACGGTTGGTGACGAAGGAGGGGAGTGGGAACCTCTGAAAGCGGTCTGGCAAACCCACTTTGCTCCCCGAAACGCAATAAATCTTGGCTACTCCGGATACAGGACTGAAAATGTCCTTTGGAACCTACAGAACGGTGAACTTGAACTGCAAAAGTCACCAAAAGTGGCAGTCGTGCTTATCGGTACGAATAATACGGATGACACAAATTATCCGACCGTACACACTGCCGAGCAGATTTTTGATGGGACCAAAGCGATTGTGGAAACGATTCGAAAAAGGCATCCTTCGACGAAGATTCTCATACTTAGTATCTTCCCTCGCGGTGGTTCCAGAGAAGCAACCAACTTTCATAGGCGATATACCAATTCTGACCAATGTGTTGATACCTGTCGAGTTGCGGGAGAATTGACTAAGAAACTGGCGGACAATAAGCGGGTTTTTTGGCTGAACTTAAATTCAGTATTTTTTCGCGCGGATGGCACGATGAATACCGATCTGATTCCTGATTTGGTCCACCCAAATGCTGAAGGAGCGGAAGCTTGGGCGGCGGCACTGGAACCAACTTTGGCAAAGCTAATGGGAGACAAAGTAATCAAAAGCAAACAACAACTTGCTTATGAAAAGGCACCTTCCGATGTTAAGCAGCTTGCGAACAAGCGAATCATGATTCTTGGAGATAGCATCACCCAAGATGGTCGCTATGTAAGCATGATGGAGTATTTGCTTCAAAAGCAGAACCCCTTTCTTGATTTCAATATTTTTTCCGTCGGATTAGCCAGTGAAACCGCTTCAGGATTGTCCGAAATTGGACATCCATTTCCAAGGCCAGATATTCGAGAACGGCTAAATCGTGCTTTGGTTGCCGTGCGCCCCGAAGTCGTCATTGCCTGTTACGGCATGAATGATGGTATCTATCAACCATTTGATGCGGCCCGGCTTAAGGCATTCCAAATTGGAATTACGTCAATGGTGAAACAGTGTCAAGCTCAAGGCGCACGTTTTATTTTAGTTACTCCACCCGCCTTTGACATCACTCAGTTTGGGGACAATATTACAAAGGATGGCGAGAAATTTGTGTACGGCAAACCTTACGCCAAATATGACGATGTTCTGGCGGCGTTTGCAAAGTGGGAAGTGAAGTCTCGGCCCGGTGGCGCAGAGGTGATTGATCTCCACACACCGATGGAACTGATTTCGCGAAATGCGAAGAAGGCTAGTCTAGAACTGTTTAGAAGCGGAGATGGTATTCATCCGACTGATCTTGGCCATCTCTTGATGGCGAACATCATTTTGGATGGATTGGGAATCAAGCAACCAATTGAGGACCTGCGAATCACGTTACAATCAATTCAAACGAATCCTTTGTACGACCTAATTCATAAGCATCGGGCCACCAGGTCAGAGGGTTGGCTTCCATACATCGGGTACACCAGAGGAGGGATGACAAAGACGACTGACATTATTCCTACTGAGGCAAAAGCCGCCGAGCTTCAGGCCCAAATCAATCGTCTTCGTCGTGGACAGCAATAAAGTATCTACTGGTTGATTTCTAGCCCACCAATTTTGCCTTTACTGTCAGTTGCAATCGCGAACTTTAGCTCAAATCCTGCGAATCGAACGTTGTAAATTCGGCTCGTCAACCCATTTATTTTCGCCTCTCGGAGAAATTCAAATTTTGTAATGGCTCCAAGGCTGGTCAATTGGGTTTTTGCTTCAGCTAGTAGCTCGGGAGTCAGAATTTTGTCGAAGTCTGGCGTTAACTTTGATCGATCGAACTTCCCATCAAGTACTGATTGAAGGACGATTTGAGCTTCTTTGGTAGCGGCAGGGTTCTTATCGGCTTCAATTTGAGGTTTTACGGTTTTGAGAGTAGGATCCATCATTTCCATCGCCTCTTTGGCGATTCCGGCTGGATTACTTGGTCAATTGGTGTTTGTCAAAACAATGATGGTCATGCCTTTTGAAGGCACTCGGCGTATATGGGTAGTAAAACCGTGAATTCCACCACCGTGTTCAACAAGTTGTTGACCATTTAACTTACTGGTGCCCCATCCAAAGCCATAATTTTGGATGGTTCCGTCCGCAAGAACTGTTGGCTCCCACATTTTGGCAAGCAGTTCTCTCGGTAAAATTTTGTCACTGTAAAGGGCCTCATCCCACTTGGCAAGATCAAGGACTGTGCTTTCCATTGAACCTGCTGCATAGGGCCAATCCATGTTCAAATATTGAGCATGCTCATACCCACTTTTTCCGAACGAGTAGCCCTGGGCGCGATATCGGACAATTGACTTTTCGCTCACGAAATACGTGTGTGCCATCCCAAGAGGGGAGAGGATTCTTTCTTTGAGAGATTCAGCAAATGTTCTTTTGTCTAACTTTTCGATAGTTAAACCTAACAGTTCGTACCCCGTGTTGTTGTAGTGCCACTTGGTGCCAGGTTCAAAATCCATGGGCTCCTTTTCAACTTTCTTGATTATTCCCAGCGGAGTTGTTGGTTGCATAGCATCCTTTTCCATCAAGACTTCAATCTCGGTGTATGACTTGATTCCGCTCGTATGATTGAGGAGATTCTTGATGGTGACCTTTGCCCAAGCCTTTGGCATGTCGGGCAACACTTTCTCGATCGTGTCGTCAACGGAAAGCTTTCCTTCCTTAATCAGTTGCATGATCATGGTTGCGGTGAACTGTTTGGTTATGCTCCCGATTCGGTAAACAGTCGAAGCGTTTGCCTCAACGTCTTGCTCTAGGTTCGCAAGTCCAAAGCCCTTGGCATAAACGACGTGACCGTTTTCAACGACGGCAACCGAAATAGCCGGGCTCCTTTTTTTTGAAATGAGATCAGTTAGATATCCATCGAGTTTTTTGAATCCAGCCTCATTGGTTTGCCCAACGGCAAATCCTGCTAACACGGATGAAAACAAAACGGCAGCGCTTATTCGAGAGAATCTTAAAGGCATATTGGCTCTACTGTAGCTTGCGAAATATGGTTGCTACCAGAGTATTTTGGACTATATTGAATGTGCAAGATGGATGACCACGAATCAAGTGCGGAACTAGTATCGTTTTATGCATTGCTCGAAAATGCCTTTCCGATGACCTCTTTTGAGGTTAGTTTTGACGAATCAAATGAGAGCTATCTCAATGAAATGCGAGGGCTTTTGTTTAATGGTCAGGATTGGCGGACGGTCGACTTTCCCGACAATGAAAATGATGCAGTAAGTCCAGCGTTTGACCTACTCCACGATTCATCGAAGTTGTACTACATCGCGGCTTATATGCGGGAGGCAGCAATTGACATTTACTATCAAGCTACTTGCCTGGCTCAATTGAAGAAGTTCGCTCGTATGCCGGGAGGCTTGCTTTCCCAGATGGACGCGTATCAGCGGGAGAGCGTTGTTTGGTTCTGCGACTTGGCGGAGAATCAGATTAACAGTCTGCCAATGATGGAAAGGTTAAATTATGTTGTGGATACGATGACAGCAAAGTTTCTCCGGAATTTGATTCGCAACACGCTTTGGTAGTTGGCGCGTCCTACAAGTGGGGGATGGGGCGTCAAAGTCTCGGGTTGAACCGAAAGTTCAGCATCACAGAATCGATTTCCGGGAGTAGGAGTTCGGGATCGGGGTCAAGTTTCTTGATCAGTTTGAATCTGTGATCCCCTCTCGTGCCGTAAACTCTTGCCTTAATGCCCACGCGGTTCACCTTGAAGGGTTCGAGAAAGAAGGTTTATGAGGAACTTGAGCAAGCTTATCTAGGAGATGAGATCGCTCCGACCGCGTTCGTGCCGGCGATTTGCCGTGGTGGTGAGATGAAGCTGTTGCGATGGGGCTTTACTCCCCAGTGGGCAAAGGAAGACTTTGGCGGAGCCATGGCGAATGTCCGTCGCGAGAAGGTGTTCTTTCAAACGTCGTTTAAAGGTCCGGTGATGAATAAGCGGTGCCTAATTCCGGCTACAGCATTTTATGAATGGCGGGAGGAAGGCGAAGAGAAGGTAAAGTATCGATTCTCCATTCCATCCATGCCGTTGTTCTACTTCGCTGGAATTTGGGATGATTGGATTGACCCGAACGGATCAGACCTTGAATCTTGCGCGATTCTGAATACTTATCCAAACTCACTGATCATACGATACAAGCCACAAATGCCTTGCATCCTAAAGCCGGGAACTGAAGATGTTTGGATGGATTTCTCGATCAAAGAGAGACAGCACTTGGATTTGCTTTTGAGAGGAATCGATGCGGAAAAATTCGAAGTAGAGCGATGCTAAGTTAGCCCTCAACGTGTAATGTCTTTTCGTTGGTGTAAAGGGCCGTACCCTTTGGACCACCCTTCGGTTTCCGAACATATTTCTTGAGCACGTAGTCTACAGAAACGTAGCCAGCATGCTTTTGGTTGGAGTTCTGGACCGCAATTTTTGCGGCTGCAATAAGGACTTCCTTTGGTACTTTGTCGGGCTGGTTGTTTGTCTGAATCACAACATGGGCAGACGTATGACCCCTGACATGGAGCCAATAGTCATTACTCTTTGCTACTCGCAAGGTTAAATAGTCATTGGACTCAGCATTCTCACCATACAGAATTTTGTAATCTTTCGGACCAAGGATGTCTCTTATGCGGTGTCCGTCAAAAGGACGTTCAATGACTCCACCTTTGGCAATCGGTTGTTCATGAGTCCAGCGATTCTTTCTGACTTCCTCTTCAATTCCGGCGAGAAGTTGCATGGATTTTGCCTCCTCGGTCTGACTGATAACAGCGCGTAGATGGTTGGCGCTATCTTCAATCCGATCAATTTGCTCGGAAACTTGATTCTGGCGACCTTTTGCTCGCTTCGCTTTGTCAAAGTACCGCAAGGCATTATCTTTCGCTGAAAGTTCGGAATCTAACCTAATTGCAAGTGAATTTCCGTCGTAGTCAGTTAGGACCACGGATTCCATATCTGGTTTAACATCATGAGCGTAGGCAAGCAGGAGTTCTCCATTCCGTTGCCATCCTGCGGCTTTTGCTCCCGTATCTCGTGCCTCAATAAGACTTGCTAGTGCAACTTCTCGGGCAAGCAGGACGCGATTTAGTTGGCTGAGGAGCCAACTGCGCTTTGATTCAATCTCTCGCCGCTGTATCTCTATGAGATAGTAATTTTCAAGGGCATAGCTCATGGAGGCTGCCGGCATCCAATCGGAATATTGATCGGAGAGATCAAATGGATATGCTCCAGTAGAACCTGAGAAGCCTGGCAGCCACTTATCAGAACTCTTTGGCGTTTGTCTAGGGACCACAGTTTTTGGTGGAAGCTTAAATTCAGTTGCATCGGGAAGATCACGAAGCACCGGTGGGTTTTCATACTTGTGCTGAGCCAAAATGGGTCGTTTTGACTTTGCCTTTCCAATCCATTGAGCAGCCCCTTGAATCGTATTATTTGCATTCACTAGGATGATGTTTGAATGCTTTCCCATGAGTTCCGCAATGAGCTTCCAATCACCAAAGTCCAATCGAAGGATTCGATCGCTTTTTGTCATGGAAACGCTTTCCAAACTGAGCCCAACTAGGTTTGTTCGTAGCGCCGTGCAAAATTGGGGCGGGTTTTGGAGGGTAGAAGACTTGCGAGTTGAAAAGTAGACCCGAAAATACTCTGGATGACAAGAAATGAGAAGAAACTTAGTTTCACCCCGCGCATATAATTCCAAAACTATCGTGTCATCGTTCGGTTGACGAACGCTTTGGACTTTCGCCCCATGCATCTGCTCAATCTCGCTACAGACTGCGGCAAGGGTTATTGCTTCGTATTGAATGCGCTTCAAGATGTTATGTTTCGGAATATGTCTTCTCTAGGTGAGTTGCGCTCCATAAGCATGATTTCTGGAGTCAGATCTTCGAGAGAGACGTCTTGTTCACCATCACTACTGGCAAGCTTGAGCCACTCATTTTGGAGAAGTTGCACCGCTTTGTCGATGGTGGTTTTGGGAGGAATTGACTCGTGCAGATCGGACTTTGAGGACGACTGCCCGCTCAGTGCCACCGAATACTTATGCAAATGATAGTCGCCGTCAAAATCGACAACGAAGAATGAATCTTGTTCGGGAGTCGAACCAAGTTCAGCAAACAAAGAGATTGCTAAAATTGGCGAGTAAGAGAAGTCTGCAAATGCTTTTTTGATGGGTGCGCTAACTGCGGTTACAACTCGTTGGACGGTGACATCTTGTTCGCTACGGGTGAAGCCCTCTTTGTGGGCAAATTCCATTGCCATAACCCTGATCGACTCAATGTCCGATTGCTGACCGAGACCTGCAAATCCCAATCGATCGTAGATCTCAAAGATTTTTTGGCTCTGCCGCCGGTAAGTAAAAATCAGGATTCCAGCGTCTAAGCTAACTGCCAAAACCGGTGCCCCCTTCTCAATTCGATTGAGAATGTAGGATACGCGATTTTGCATGGCATCTTGCCAATCATATGGGTTCATCATGTTTACTTCTACGCACCAATGTCAGTTCGATAGTGCATTCTTGAAAAGGTTATTTGGTTTACGGCTTGATAAGCAAGGATTCTTGCATTCTCCTGCGAATCACCTATGGCAGATACCCCTAAAACTCTGCCTCCATTAGTCACTAAATGGCCGTTGGAAAGAGAAGTTCCAGCATGAAAGAGTTTAACATCAGGCGACAATGGTCCAATCGTGATCGGAAGTCCCTTCTCGTAGGCGCCGGGATAGCCTCCACTGGCAAGAGCGACGGTGACTGCATGATGAGCTTGAACGGGGACCGCGGAAATGTCTTCTCCTTTGGCGGCCCGTAAAAGTGCGTTGGCAAGACCTGAGCCCAGTCGGCGCATCACAGTTTGGGTCTCCGGATCGCCAAATCGGACATTGTATTCGATGCACTTTGGACCATCGGATGTTGCCATGATTCCACTAAACAAGATTCCTCGATAAGGCACCTTATCTTCCGCAAAGGCTTTGATGATCGGAGACACGATTTCGTTTTCGACCTGCCTGACAATGTCGCTATTGAGCCAAGAAAGGGGTGAGTATGTCCCCATTCCGCCAGTGTTTGGTCCTAAATCGTCGTCAAAAACCCTTTTATAGTCCTGGGCTACTGGCAGGCTATGAATTCCTCGATCGCTTACAATTGTTAACAGGCTAAATTCTCGACCGGTAAGCCTTTCTTCGATGACCAAGGTTCTCCCAGCTTCCCCGAGGGCTTTGAGCGTGTCAATTCCTTCGATTGCCTCTTCAAGTGTCGGACAGACAATTACTCCCTTCCCAAGAGCATTACCGCTTGCCTTGAGCGCGACTTGCTTTCCATCGGCATACTGCCCCTTTACATATTCTTTGGCGGCACTTGCATCAATGAATGTCTGATACGCTGCGGTTGGCACTCCTGATCGCTGCATCATGGCTTTGGCGAATGCTTTTGATCCTTCGAGTTGAGCGGCGATAGAGCTGGGACCAAAAACGAGAAAACCTTGTTCTCGAAGCGCATCGCCCAGACCAGCGATGAGCGGATCCTCTGGACCAATCACAACTAAGTCCACATTTCGTTCTTTAGCGAGTTTGAGTATGCCTGCGAAATCATGTTGAGGAATTGGAACGCATTCAACATCCTCGGCAATGCCAACGTTTCCGGGAGCGCAAATCACTTCTGCTTCTTGAGAAAGCTTCCATGCCAAAGCATGTTCTCTTCCTCCGCCACCAATTACCAAGATTCTCACTTCATAAGTTTGGCGCATTTCGAACTACCACGGGATAGAATTGGTAATCATGGCTTTTGGATTTCCGGCATATCACGAAGAAACGATTTCGAATGTTCCTCCCAACATAAATCTAGAGCTTTCACTGCTGAACGCACTACGCAGCCTTGGCTGGGGACCATCGTTTGATTCCAACGGAATAACCGCGTCAACTGGAGCAACTTCAAAGTCGATTGGCGAAAAAATCATCATCACCTTAGTTGATGGTGGAGCGACCAAGGTTCGAAGTGAGTGTGCATTGAAGTCAATGTGTGCGGACTTTGGTAAGAATCAAAAAAATGTTGAACTCATTCTCACGGCACTACCGAGGCATTATGTTTCGGGCTAATAGTGACTTGAGTTAAGAGATGCCAAATGACCTCGCAATTTAGACAGTTTTCGATTTTGGTTCTCAAACCCCGCAATTTTCGTGATGGAATAGTGGCTGGCAACAAGGCAATTGCAAACCATGAAGTCACTTTCAACAACGGCGCTGATCTTGCTCGGTGCAATTGCTTCGGCTCAAACCGATGCATGGTATGCCGCTCGATTCGGATTTAATGCTCCAGCACCTGATTTGTTTAGTTCCCAAGCGGCAAATGGCTACAAAAACTTTGTTTACAATGAAGGAAATCCTGCCGCTCGATTTAACAACTCAAGTGGAATGATGACCAGTGCAGGAATTGCCAAGGCTCCAACTGGTCGGACGTGGAATGATCCTGCCTACCACGGTTGGGCAGATATATTTGAGATGACCGACTTGCTACCGAAGAATACTTGGGTTCGCGTTCCCGCCAATATTCAAAACCACTTTCCAAATCCAGTGAACTCTAACGGACAAGTTAATCGGGATCGTAATACTGGCGCAATTGTCGGTCGTATCATGTTTAGGGGAACAAACCTTTCGAACGGTTTGAATATTCTTTGGAATATTACTCCTGGGGTCTTCCCGACCGAAACTAGTAGCGATGGATGGGCAAACATTACAACCAATCCGAGCGGCGGGGCGCTTTCGAACGCTATCGTAACTGGTGACCCTGCACTAAGAGACTGGTGGAGACCGAGAGATGAGTTTTTGCCTTATCTAAAGGCTCATGTTCAGACATTTGTTTGGGACATCAACGATGCAGCGGCCAATATTACTCGCCAACGAACTACGGGAACAATGACTGAGAACTTCATTGCTCGGATGGCCTTCCAGTTAGGGAACGAACCTGCCGCTGGACATCCGGGAGGCTCGGTGAATGGTCAGGTTGGAAGTTGGGACGGAGTGGGCAAAGTTTTGGAAGGAACTATGAGTACTACAGACTATCGTCCAAGAGCCGCGAACATCACTACGAATCAAGTTCCAACAACTTTTGGAACCAATGCCTTAACAATGCCAGCTTTTTCAATGTTTTCGGAAAGCTCGGACGCGTATCGTTTGAACTACACCAAAGGGCAAATTCGTACTATTCAATGGGCCGGTAGTGTTTCTCCTGGACTAAACGAAATTGCTTCCTATCAAAAGGAAATGAATGGAAAGGCATGGGCTGCGAACTGCAGTCGAAGAGCTCTTCACTTCAACTCGCCAATCTTCCGGTGGAAGTTTAATGCAAATTCGCAATATAACTCAACCAACACAAACGACCTCCTAACTAGCACACCCATTGATCCGGCTGCTGGCCGATGGGAGACACCAGCAGAATATGCTAAGCGATGGGTTGCTGAAATGGAAAAACAAGTGGACTTGGTTTCGAGCCTTCCAATGCCCGGATCGTCGAAGCTTGTTGATATTACCGAGTGCTACTTTACTACTGCTCAGTCCGGTGGAGTAGCGTTTTGCCCAGGCATGAAATTTGCAGATGGCAAGCTACCAAACTATGCGGGAATGACTATTGATCAGGTTAGAGCGATGAGCCGATCCTATAAACAGGTAGATGGTGCCATGGTGCCGTTAGCGCAGCCATTGCCTTCCCGAGAAAGCTTGCTCGTTGCGATTCGAAACGAACTCTATGCCCGGGATACAGCTGGAACCCTTACTCCTAACCTTGGAAAGATATTCTGGTGGGGTGCAGGTTGGCCAGACCCCCGGACAGAAACTGGAGTCTGCATCGATGAACGAGACAATGTAATCGGCTACAACCCTTGGGGAGATCTTCGATTGACCTTGAGTGAAGTAAAGGCGATCTGGAACAAGTAACAAAAAGAGAGACCTTCCAGTTGGAAGTTCTCTCTTTTTGATTCTTACTTCATCATCCGGTTCATGACAAATGGCCGGATTTTTTTGTTAGCGGTCAGCTATAGGTGTGTAAGTAAGGTTGGTTGGACCATCGTAAATCGCCTTAGGGCGAATCAATCGATTGTTATCCAATTGTTCAATCGCGTGGGCGGTATATCCGGCGAGTCTTGCAACAACAAATAGGGGCGTGTAGAGGTCGATAGGGATTCCGAGCAAGTAGTAAGCGTAGGCAGAAGGGAAGTCTACATTTGGGAAAATGTTCTTTCGTTCCAACATCGTTTTTTCGAGAATATCGGCGATTTCGCCGTACTTTGTGATTCCGGCTTCAACCCCAAGTTCTTTAGCAACTTTGGACATATAAAAAGCTCGACTGTCACCGTTTTTGTATTCTCGATGACCAAATCCCATGATTTTCTTTTTGGTTGCCAAAGCGTCGTCAATCCATGCTTGCGCATTGCTTGGTTCTCCAATTTCTAAAATCATGTGCATGGCTTCCTCGTTGGCACCACCATGAAGTGGACCGCGAAGAGTACCAATGCCGCTAACCACGCCAGAATAGAGATCGCTCAAGGTAGCTACCGTGACTCGGTTTGCGAAAGTTGAAGCATTAAATCCGTGCTCAGCATAAAGGCAAAGGGAAGCGTCCATGACTTCGACGGTTTTTGGAATTGGATCCTTACCGCTAAACAATGCCAAAAAGTTTTCTGCAATCGTATGGTTTGGATTTGGCTTCAATGGTGCCAGACCGTTGCGAATTCTATGTCCGTTTCCTACAATCGTCGATGCTTTTGCAATTATACGTACAGCTTTCCGAACGTTTGCTTCGTGGTCGGTGCTTGGCTTTGTATAGTCTGGATCTGCTGGCGCAAGGGCAGAGTAAGCAGTACGAACCAAATCCATGGGATGGGAATTTTTTGGCATCGATGCCAAAATGTCGTAAACATAGCTTGGGACTTCTCGTTCTGAAGCGAGAACTTTGTTGAACTCATCGAGCTCACTTTGATTGGGTAGCTTTTTGTGGATTAGGAGATAAGCACACTCTTCATAGCTTCCTCTTTCGGCAAGATCATGAACATCATATCCACGATACTGGAGGCTGCTGCGGTCACTATCAATGTCGGAAATGCTGCTTATTCCGGCAATAACACCTTCTAAACCGGGACTGT
>JAYUOQ010000209.1:0-4246 GCA_043760685.1 Armatimonadota bacterium
GGCTTTCGTTTAGAGCCGTTGCAAAATGGTAGCTGGCGATGTTAGATCGTAATGTTGGTAGGATCAATACCTCGCTAATCCGAATGTTCAGGTTCTACGAATTGAACTCGCAATAGCCTCGCCAATTTAGTCCTTGTACCGTCTGTTGGCATTTGGATTAGCGAGGCATCAGGCTATGAAACTTACATCGTTCCGTAAAGGCGATCGCCGAAGTCGCCTAGACCAGGCACGATGTACTTCTTCTCGTTGAGGCACTCATCAACGGATGCGGTAACAATCGCGACGTCGGGGTGTTGCTGTTGAAGAAAAGCGATGCCTTCGGGTGAAGCGATAACGCAGACCATCACAACTTGATTGGCACCGGCGACTTTTAGTTGTCCGATTGCTTGAGCGGCTGATCCTCCAGTGGCTAACATGGGGTCTAGGCACAGCGTAAATCGGCCCTCAAGCTTGGGGAGCTTCATGTAGTAGCTTCGAGCAACGGCGGTGTCTTCGTGGCGCTCAAGTCCAACGTAGCCAACTTTCACATCCGGGAATAAACCTAAAACCGGTTCTAACATAGAAAGTCCGGCTCGGAGAATTGGTACAGCGGCAATTCCTTCACCCAACATGTTTGTTTGGCAGGTAACGAGCGGAGTCTGAACCCTGGTTTCTTGCATTCGAAGGCTTTTGGTGGCTTCAATGACGAGCAAGGTAGTGAGTTGTCGGGCAAATCTTCGGAACCGTTCGGGCTCAGTTTCGACGTCTCGAAGTTGCGAAAGAAGGTGTTGGGCAAGTGGGTGATCGACAACTGTTACCGACATATTTCTATTGTCCTCCTTCTGATGGACAAAGTTCAACTTGTCAAGACGATAGAAAAAGGTTCAGAATGACATTCTTTAATCGTAATGAGCAAACCTAAAGTCACCGGATTGATTCTCGCCGCAGGCAAAGGCACACGGATGAAGTCGGATTTACCCAAGTGCCTTCATAAGGTCTGCGGGGTTCCGATGGCGAAGCTTGTTGCAGATTCGCTGATCGCGGCTGGTGCCGACGATGTTGTCATTGTTG
This sequence comes from Armatimonadota bacterium, assembly GCA_043760685.1. GTDB lineage: Bacteria > Armatimonadota > Fimbriimonadia > Fimbriimonadales > Fimbriimonadaceae > Fimbriimonas. The sequence goes on from JAYUOQ010000209.1 coordinate 1,051, forward strand.
TCGGACACGGGGGAGAAAGCCTCGTGGCTGCCCTTGGGAACAGTTACCAGTACGCTTGGCAACGAGAGCAAAAGGGAACGGGACATGCGGTCCAATGCGCCTTGGCGGAGCTTGGCGAAGTAAATGGAATCGTCATGGTGGTCTGCGGAGATACGCCTTTGATCTCAACCGAGTATTTTCGAGAGTTTTTGGCGGGACACATCGCTTCAGAAAGGGTTTGCTCGATGGCAGTGGCAGAACTACCGGATGCCACCGGCTACGGTCGAGTCGTTGTCGATGGAGCCGATGCTAAAAGGGTCATTGAGCAAAAAGATGCTTCTGCCGAGGAAAAGCAAATCAGTCACGCCAATGCTGGGATGTACTGTGTTGAAGGAGTGGCTTTGGCGGAAGCACTGAAGACACTAAAAAGTGACAATGCCCAAGGCGAATACTATTTAACCGACATCATTGGATTTTTTGACTCGACCAATCGGCCGGTGAATGCCTTTGTTTCGAATGATCCGGCGATCATGATGGGGGTCAACGATCGCAAGCAACTTGCCGGGGCCAATACAATCCTGAAGAACCTGATCAACAACCGCCACATGTTGAATGGAGTGACGATTACCGACCCTTCAAGCACGTACATTGGTCCTCATGTCGAGATTGGTTTAGATACGATCATTGAACCAGGAACGCACTTGGTTGGCAATACGTCAATCGGAAGGAATTCGACCGTTGGACCAAATTCCCGTTTGACTGATGTCAGTCTCGGCGACAATTCACTCTTCTTCTTTAGTCATGCAGATACGGCAAGTATTGGCTCCAATGTAAAGATCGGACCCTTTGCCAACATTCGACCCAAGAGCACCCTCGAAGACGGGGTTCGAATTGGCAACTTTGTTGAGATCAACCGGTCAACGCTCAAAAAGGGTGCCAAAGCTAACCATCTGACCTACATTGGCGATGCTGAAATTGGATCAGAAACGAACATTGGAGCCGGTACAATCACGTGCAACTTTGATGGCTTTGAGAAGCACAAAACTAAAGTTGGAAATGACGCATTTATTGGGTCAAATTCAACGCTAGTTGCTCCGGTTGAAATTGGCGACGGGGTTATTGTTGCGGCGGGAAGCGTCATAACCGACGATATTTCGGCGAATGACGGTGCTTTTGGACGGGCAAGACAAGTGAACAAAGAAGGCTGGGCTGCGCGTTGGCGGGATAAGAAACGAAATGGTTGAACAAGAATTGAGATCAACGGTGAGCGAGAATTCCAACGGATTCAAGCTCTTTGCTGGAAATGCAAATCCCGAGCTCGCTCAGCGGGTTGCCAAGGAACTCGGAATAAAGCTCGGCGAATTGAAGGCGTCTAAGTTTGCCGATGGAGAAATTCGAATCGAGATTCAAGAGTCGGCTCGGGGTTCGGAAGTCTTCCTTCTCCAACCAACGTGCGCTCCCGCGAACGACAACCTGATGGAGCTATTCATTTTGCTCGATGCATTCCGAAGGGCATCGGCACAGAATATCACGGTCGTCATTCCGTACTACGGATACGCCCGGCAAGATAAGAAAATCAAGCCTCGAGAGCCAATTACGGCGCGTCTCGTTGCTGACATCATCCAAATGTGTGGAGCTAAGCGGGTAGTTACCCTAGACCTTCACGCAGACCAAATTCAAGGCTTCTTCAACATTCCTGTTGACCATCTTTATGGAGGTCCGATTTTGGGGGAATACTTCATGAAAAAGGGCTTCGAAGATCAACCTGACGTATGCGTGGTTGCACCGGATGTCGGCGGTGTTGGACGAGCGAAAAAGCTTGCCGACATGCTCAAGTGCCCATTCATTGTTATCGCAAAGCGAAGACCGGCACCGAACCAAGTTGAAGTTGTTGAAATCGTGGGTGATTTTGTTGGAAAACGTTGCGTAATGATTGATGACATGATCGATACGGGTGGTTCGTTAGCAAGTGGAGCCCAGGCTCTCATCGATCGCGGAGCTAAGGAAGTCATTGCTTGCTGTACCCATGCAATATTAAGTGAACCTGCTTCCGAGCGACTTCAAAACAGTTGTATTAGTGAGATTGTTGTCTTGGATACGATCGACCTTCCCGAGCATAAGCGATTTCCAAAACTGACGGTCTTGAGCGCAGCCCCGCTGATCGCAAACGCGATTAAGCGGATACACAACAAAGAGTCGGTCAGCGCACTTTTTGGTACTTGGGGTTAAGCTTTTTTCGCGGATAACAAATGAATTGGACGATCAAGCGATCTGACGAGGACAAGGGTAAGTTCGACAAGCTCAAGATGGTATTTGCCATTGGAGCTGTCCTTGCGATCATTTTTGCGCTCCTTACTCGTTCCATGGTGCTTCCACTTCTGGGTTTGGTGGTGATTTTCGTTTCAACCGCCGAATTTTTCCTGGGAAAGAAATTCACTTTGAACGAAGAATCGGCGAAATCGGGAGCCAATGAGATCACTTGGCGATCCGTAAAGTCCGTTCATATTGGAGAAAACCTCATATTTCTCTCTCCTTTTGAAGCAGAATCGAAGCTAGATGCATTTCGTGGTGTCAAACTCATCATTCAAAACGTCTCAAAGGAAAGCGTTTTAGAATACGTCCGTAATCACGTGGGGAAAGATGTTCGATTTTTGGGTGAATGAACTAACTGAGGAGGAAACACAAGCGCTTTTAGACAAGTGCGCGAATGAGATTCGCCGCCGTCAACTTGAAGCCCCCGCGATCGTGTTTCTTGAGATGCACAAGCCTGTCTCCAACGTGTTTGCCCACGCCGGATTGACCATGGCACCATTTCTTGTGCCACTTTTTGGCTTTGATTTTGTCAATGACTATAGCAATTTGTTACAAAAGCGAGATAATGTCGAACGACTAATCTGCATGCTTGAAGAAGCGCGCTCTGAAAAGGGCGATCTCGCAAAAGGAAAGGAGGAGGAATTATGCCAAACGAAAAAATAGGACCTTGGAGTAGTGACTCGATCCCATTGGGTTCCCAGTATTGGGACACCGGATGGTTCGGGCTGTTATTCATCTTGATATTCTTGGGATTCATTTTGTTCAACGTATTGCGTGCAGGATCGAACAAGAACTTGTTTATTCGCCGGATACCTGGTTTGAATGCAATTGATGAAGCCGTTGGACGTGCCACAGAAATGGGTAAGCCAATTCTGATGGTTCCCGGTCTTTCTGACCCGGTTAA
>JAYUOQ010000210.1:0-11549 GCA_043760685.1 Armatimonadota bacterium
CACGGAAACTACACCGCCTTATCGCTTTAACGATGTAAACAATGATATGAAGATCCGAACCACCGTAAAGTTTTCGCCGGTAGTTCTGACTCCTCCAAAAAAATGACGGAAATTCGCCCTATTCGCATTGAAGAGTCGGATAAATTCCTGAAAATTCTTTGCGACGTCTTTGAACTTGATTTCTTTCGAGCGAAAGGTCTTTTCCAGGAAGAACCATTCTTTGACATTAATCGAAAGTGGGCTCTTTTTGAAGCCGGCGAGATGATCAGCATTCTAACCACTACTCCCCTCATGTTTGGCTGGGGTAGATCGGTCGGGATTGCCGGGGTTGCCACCGTGCAAAATAGGCAAAGAGAAGGTCATGCGTTGAAGCTCATTCGTCGAGTTCTAACCGAATCGGAGAAAGCGGGCGAAGGACCCACCCTTCTTCTCGCCGCAGATACCAGACTCTACGAAGCGGCCGGATTTGAAGGAATTGATCGCGTCGTTCGTGGTCCATTAATGTCCCTTCCTTTAGAGATTGATCTTGAATCAATAACAGTTGGAGACCTACAACTAAAATATGATTCGTGGTCTCAATCACATTTGGACCGACTTCAACGGGATGCCAAGAGATGGTCATATTGGAAGTGGCAGTACCGCGAATCCTTTGCTCATAAAGATGGATATCTATGCCTTGAGAATGGTCAAATGCGCGAAATTCTTCTCTCGAATCCGGAGAAAAAGCTTCCGGTACCAACTGGAACGGAATGGATTGGGCTGTCTTCGATGACCGACCAATTGGAAATTCTCCTTGGTGCGGTTTCGGTGCCAATGTACCTGATGGGCTACAACTTCCCTGGCATTCCGCAGATGTTCATGACTGATCAGTTCTAGAGAATTCACCAGCTATTCCTTTTGGCAATCTCGACATACCGTGCGACCACAGTCAATGACAGAAAAATCCTGAAGGATAGGCATGAAGCCATTTAAGGCACCAATGTGGGGTTGCCCAAAGTCTGTTCTAGAGCTCGCAAACGGCTTTGAATCAACTTGCCCCTCGGTTGTTGAAACTGGCCGCTTAAGTGCCAGCAGCAGCAAGGCAATTCCAATTAGGACAACGAATCCAATAACATTATTTGACTTTTTCAAGTTGCAAAAGTCCTTGATTGCCCTATTTACTAGACATCAATTCGATGCAATTCGCTTAACGATTCACCCAATATCAGTCGGGCACAAGCTTCACCAATGAGTGGAGCGATCGGGAGTATTGTGAACTTCTTTGGAGCAAGGGCAATTTTGTCCGCAAGCGGAATTGAGTCGGTCAAAACAAATTCATCCACCGATGAATTATCAAACTTCGTCATCAACTCTTGAGGGGTCAACTTTTGGTCAGCAAGAATTCCATGCACTGCCAGAACTCTTACGGAAGAAGCTCCGGCAGACTTCAACAAATCGGCATCTTTGAAAACCGTATTGCCAGTCAAAATCTCGTCGTCAAGGATGAAACAATGTCGGCCCTTTACGACCCCGGCAATGGCCTTTATCGTCGGTGACTCGGAGTTGTCAGAGCGGGTTTTATAAATGTAAGTTGGATCTAAGCCCAATTGAGCTGGAACATCTTCAAATCTCTTGGCGGCGCCCGCATCAGCAAAAACCAGTGTACAGTCCTTGGGATCATGATTCCTTAGATAGACTTCGCGAATGTGCCTAACCAACAGTGGAACAACCGGAACTTCGTCGGCTGTGGGGGTGAAGTACTGCTTAATGTGCCCATTGTGGGGTTCTAAAAGCATAACCCTTTGAACACGCATAACCTTGTTGAGAATCTCTGGTAGACGCTGTCCCATGACCGAAATTCTTGGCTTATTTTTTCGGTCTGATCGGCTGTACGGCATGTAAGGAAAAACGACAACTGTCTTTCGGGGATGGGCATTGTTGATCGCGTCCAACATCGCAAAAAGCTCGATTACTCCATCGTTAACCGGCGGATTTTGAGTATGAATGACCAGGGCAATAAGGTCCCGAACATTGTCAATCTGAACTTCTATGTTCTCGTTTGAGAAATGACTCACGGTATGCCCGCCGTGTTTCACCACATATTCTTCTCTTTTCTTTGAAATGCGCTTTCGAATTTCAGTTTCGACTTGGGATCCCAATTCCGCTGAACCGGTTGTGGCGAAAACTTTAACAATGGACTGACCGGTGGACATGGGGTGGGCTGAGTTTACCAACCCTTAACATTCGCAAATGCTCAAAACAGGTCAGCAATTACCTGAACTGAAATTCTTAGGCCTTTTCGTAGAACTTGGCGAATCGAACTCGGGTGAAATTTGCCTTACGTGCCCAGCATAATTGAGCCGAAAACCTGCCAATGCGTACCTTGAGCTTTTCAAATTGTCGAGCAAGTCGGTTCCCAATACTCCGCTTTCTTATTCCCCGAACGATGGTTGACGATGTTTGTCCGGCTTGACGAATCGGAAATGGAACTGCATCCAAGAGAAAGCAGCCGTGGCAATTGGAATCGTTTAGAAACACATCATAAGGTAGGGGATAATTGTGAGCGGCTCTCAACAGCCGAGCTGCCGAAACAGGAGTTACAAGATATGCGGCGCTCCCTCTCGACGGTCTCAATGAAATCATGAAGTTCCTGTGGCTTGAGCTAGACCCAAAAACAATCCGTCGGCCAAGCTTGTCGTTACCTTCCAGCTTGACGACTGAACTATCGGGAAGATTATCCAGATTTCCAAGAACTTGTCTTAGCTTTTCAGGTTCAAATTCTGCATCATCTTCAAGAATTAAGGATGGACGATCACCTTTTGCGGCAAGAGTTAAGGCCTTGAGGTGAGCGTAAGTGCATCCGACTTCACTTAAACTCATCGCTTTATAAACATGGTTTGGTGGTTTTGGCAGACCTGCCATAAAGATTTCGCCTTCAAATACTTCTCTCGATTTGGCACTTGATATACCAGCACACAAGGTGGAATCGAGCCAATTCTGACCTTGGTGGACTTCCAAAAGTACTGCGCTCCGAAGGGTCTCCGGGAAATTCGTAATGATGATCGCTTTAACCGTATCGAGATGGTTGGATGTTGGTTGAGGCATTAAAGTTCGCATATCATAGTTCAGAAAATGTTGGCGCCTCGGTGAGCCAGTTTCTATCATCCAACACTTATTGTGACCAATTTGTGACGAACACACTCTGGAGCGGCACCGCTTAGCTATTCTAGGTTCAACTTAACGTACTTCTCAACCACTTCAAAGCGATAGCTTGTGAGAATTCCGAACAGAGGATCCCGACCGAGTCTTGCTTTGGTAAATGCCGGACCCGAGAGTCCACACAAAAGTCTTGAGATCGGACGAGCCGAGTCAAATAGTTGCGGATTTCGATTCTGAAGGTTCTTTATTTGATTCGCCGATACCAAAGTTTCGATCCCAGGTAGAGGTTCGTCCGAGGCAATCTTGTTAACCTTACTTGTTAAGCAAAAACTACAATGCCCGCATGGAACATTGCGAAACTCCCCAAAATAGCCGACTAAGGCGTTAACCTGACATGTCGGCTGTTCAACCAAATCAACCACCATTTGCAGACGATCAATCTCAGCTCGTTCTCGGCGCTCAAATTTTTCAACCAAGTTAGCCACGAGTCGGTCAGCTTCATTGGCATCCTTCAATCGAGTGTAACGATCTCTTACACCCGTTGCCCGCAACTCAATCAATCCCTTTTCTTGCAGGACCTCGAGCGCCTTCACCACTCTCCTTCGTTCGACCCCCAACGATTCAGCTGTTCTTTCGGGGTCAACATTGATCCAAATCCTTCCTTTCTTTGCCAGTTGTACAATATCTTTGACAAACGCTCCGGGTGATCCTTCAAATGCCGCAAAGACATCATTCAGGGTCTTCGTCAGCTTGAACTCGTACTCAGCATAAAATGGCGTTCCCTTTTTGATTGCGCCATCAAGTTCAAGATAGGTGAGGGCAGTTCTCAGCACTAATTGCCGAAGATCATGCTTTCCCGAAAGATCGTAAGTCGAAACATCAAAAACCTCTGAGTTGTTCAATAGTTCCGAGACAAGTGAATGCAACGATGAACGGTCCGGTGTATCTCCATAAATAAAGTTCTCCAAAACCGGAAGATCAGCTTCACTAGCCAGAACTTCGACAATCGACGGCTGGTCGTCTCGCCCCGCTCGCCCAATCTCCTGACTAAATGACTCCAGGCTTTTCGGGAGATTCCAATGGTAAACGTAACGAACATCGGATTTATCAATTCCCATTCCAAAAGCGATCGTTGCAACCACAACCCCGTCGACCTTACCCATCCACCAATCCTGAACCGCTGATCGATCTTCTGGCGCAAGACCCGCATGGTATGCCTTTGCCGAGACACCCTGCCCAGAGAGCCAGTCGGCAACCATTTCGGCGGTCTTCTGTAACGTCACATAAATTATCGTCGAACCAACTGGTCGATCTTGAAGCATGCTCAACAGTTTTTCGCGCCGGTTCTCGGCTCGACATGGAGTCAAAAGCATGGTTAGGTTTGGTCGATAGAATCCAGTTACGGTGGCATCGGAAGTTGGAATATTGAAGGCACTGCAAATGTCGTTGACAACCGTTGGGGTTGCCGTAGCAGTCAATGCAAGCACTCTTTCAACTCCCAGTTCATTCGCCGTTTCTGCCAATTTCAGATAATCGGGTCGAAAGTTGTGCCCCCACTCCGAGATACAGTGGGCTTCATCAACCGCAAACAAGCCAATTTTGGTTCGTTTCATTTGAGCCAAAAACCGTTCATTGTTAAACCGTTCAGGGGCGACATAAAGTAACTTCACCTCGCCACTTTCAATTTGTTGGTTAATAGCAAACAACTCGTCTTGAGTTAACGATGAATCAATCCTAGCGGCCGGGATTCCATGGCTCCGCAAGAAATCGATTTGATCCTTCATCAAGGCAATTAAAGGGCTCACAACCAATGTTAATCCTTCGATTTTCAGTGCTGGAAGTTGGTAGCAAAGAGACTTGCCTGCACCGGTGGGAAACACCGCAAGAGCTCGACCGGTGGACAACAGACTCTCAATCACCGTCTCTTGCCCTGCTCGAAACTCTTTGAACCCAAATCGTTCCAGTAGATCTGATGTCAAAATACTGGATGTGGTCATACGTCTACTATTTTACTGATTTAGCAAAATATGTCAAGGGGTGTTTCGGTAGACTTTTCTTTATGTCGCATCAGATTGACCTTGCCCGATATGCCTAACGCATTGGGTTTACGGGTGAATTCAAGCCTGACTTTGCGACTCTTGCCGCAATCCAATACGGGCAGACGACGAATATTCCATTTGAAAACCTCGAAATACTTCGCGGTCTTCCAGTCAACATTGACCTGGCTTCGTTGGAGGACAAATTGGTCCACCAAAGACGAGGCGGTTACTGTTTCGAACAAAACAGCCTACTCTTAGGTGTTCTGCAACAAATTGGATTTAATGCGAGACCCCATGCTGGGCGGGTAAGAATTGATCGCCCGCGCAGCGAGCTTCCACCAAGGACTCATCTTTTTGTCATGGTCGATGTCGACGACAAAACTTGGATCGTTGATTCAGGGGTTGGAAGTATGTCTTTGTCTTCACCAATCCTCTTTGAATTCGACATTATTCAAGAAACCATTCATGAACCAAGAAGGATCACCTTAGAAAACGGAGTCTATTTTCATGAGACGTTGGTGGGTGATGAATGGAAGGACACCTATGAATTTACGGGCGAACAGATGCCGATGATAGACCGGGAAATTTCGAATTGGTGGACAAGCACCAGCCCAAACGCCAAGTTCAGTCAAAACATGATGTCAAGTCTGGCACGTCCAAATGGAGAACGATTCGGACTTCTGAACGGAACGTTCATCCATCGCCGAGATACCGAAGTCCTTCGCAAAATTGAAATTATGAGTAACGAACATCTTTTCGAGATTCTCCAGACTGAGTTTGGGCTGGAATTCCCAACGGGCACCGATCTCGGCTCCATCGGATGCCCGTGGAGGCAAAATTGAGCTGGGCGAACTTCGCAAAAATCGCTTTGGGTGAAGGAAGGGACGTGCAAATCAAGCCACGTGGGAATTCGATGACCGGCAAGGTTAACGATGGCGATTTGGTCTCCCTTTCCCCGTGCGAAGCTTCAACTCTCAAGGTCGGAGATATTATCTTAGTGCGCTGTAAAGGACATGACTACCTGCACCTAATCAAGGCAATCGATGGCCCGCGATTTCAAATTGGGAACAATAAAGGCGGCATTAACGGATGGGTCAGTGCGAATGCAATATACGGAATCGCAACGAAAGTTGAACGACCATGAACCATCAGCTTGCTTTCGAGCTTGGATTCCCAAAGAACGGCTGAACGATTTCGCAAAATTCGGTAAGCAAGTTTGTAACGATCCGAACCCTCAGAAACGGTCTGGCCAACCGAATCCCTTTTTCACTAAACGCCAACAGCTTCTTTGTGTAGACCTGGTTTTCGCTCCGATCCTGAATCCAGAACAATACGGTAAGAAGATGTCCGGCATACATCAGGGTAGAGATTTGGTCCACTTGCTTTCCTTTCGGTGCATCGGAGCAGCCCTTCAAAAGACGATTATAGGTCGTCCACATCTTCGATCTCACTTCCGAAGTTTCTTCTCCTAAGACAGAAACCGATGACGTAATCGAAAGCCCCGCAGAAAAGAGCGCACCCAACATTCCGCGATGCGGTGCAAGAGATTCCAGACAACATGAAAGCGCAGCGGGATATCGCTTCGCTAGCGTATCTTTCGGAAGCTCACTGACCGCATCGGCCGCGTTTTGAGTGAGCAACTCATAAAGCTCCAAAACCAATTCTTCTTTTTGTGAGAAGTACCGGTACGTCAATCCCAGCGATACATTTGCTTCCGCGGCAATGTCTCTCATAGTTGCTTTGTCATAGCCCTTCCTATCGAAGAGCGTCAAAGCTGAATCAACGATCTTCTTTCGAGTCTCGATAGACTTTGGTGAAGGAGTTTTGGGGGTCATGTCATAGATTGTACTGACAAAATAAATGAACATGTTCATTTACCTGTAAAGATTCGAGCGAGATGTGGCTAATATAAAAGTGAACACGTTCACTTTTTGTGTTCAGAGGAAAAAATGATCGTTCAAACATACTTCGCCTACCTTGCGATTAGCATCGCACTCACCGTCTGGGTGGCCAGAACATTGTTCAAGCATGGGCGAATATTCCTGGTTGACGTATTTGCCGGAAATGAGGGAATAGCCGATTCGGTTAATCACTTACTCGTCGTTGGGTTCTATCTTATCAACTTGGGCTTCATCGCTTTCTTTCTAAAGTCAGGCGAAGTCGTCAACACAGCCCAAGTCGCGGTTGAGTTCTTGTCAACCAAGATCGGAGTCGTAGTGCTCGTGCTGGGAGGAATGCACTTCTTGAACCTGGGGGTGTTTGCAAAGGTGCGTGGGCAGCAACTAGCCCGCCAAGAGGCGAAGGAATGGAGGGCCAGACAGACGATTCCACCAGTGTCCACCGGATACTAACCATGAGCAGGATCGCGAAAAGGAGATGAATTTCATTCGTCGATACCGAAACCAACCCACTGCCAGCAAACTGGTAGTGGGTTCGGCAATCATCTTCATCGCGTTAGCTGTGATCCCCGCTGCCATTACTTATTCTCATGCTTCTGAGGCTACGGTCACCATCATCACCGATAAAGAATTGCCACTTGAATTCAGGCTTGCCAATAGCCAAGGATTCCCGAGCGGACCACTGTTGCTCGATTGCCGGATTGAGGTGAAAAATGGTGTTGGGAAATTTCTGACTGGGTCCCGGAATGAAATGAATTCCTACGGTTTCCCTCCAACACCCTTCACTATGGGGTCACGTTTAGTTGCCATCGAACGAGTTGATTCACAAGGCAGGCTTTTGTCTCGGGAAGTTAGCCGTCTTAATCATGTCTATTATTTCGGATTTAGCGATGATCCATCAGCACCCCTTGGGCAACGTTTCTTTGTCCGAAATTCGGAAACCCCATAAATAACAACCAACCATAATAGGTTAGTGAGCAAGCGGCTTGGCATTGGAATCCTGGGTCTTCATGAGGGTAAAAGCCTCCTGAAGGCCCTCACCTATTCAATCCCCGACTCAGTGAGTCAAGGACGACTTCTGTCGCTCGGAGAAGAAGGTCGATGCCAGTTTTGCTACGCGATCGGTGGATTTGATCCTGATGCGCCGAAGCGGCATGCCGCCGCCGATGTAGCCCCTGGGCTCTTCTATCCCGATTCTCTGGACGAGTTCTTGGCGAATCCTGAAATTGATATCGTCGCCATCTATACTCCAGACGCGACGCATGCAGAACTGATCATTCAAGCCTTCGAGTCCGGAAAGCATGTCATATGCACCAAGCCTCTCGTCTCGAATCTTCAACAACTGGGAGATATTGTTAAATCTAGCAAGGCAACCAGCAAGAGACTGATGGTTGGACAGAGCACTCGCTTCTTTGAGCCGTTCCTTCAACAGTGGCTACGAACGGAAGCGGGAGAGTTTGGCGAAATCGAATTTGTAGACGCCCAATACTGTCACCGCATGGATTGGTTCTATGATAAAAGCCCGTGGTCAATCGCCGAGACCGATTGGGCATTTCTCGGTATGAGCCATCCCCTCGATTTGTTGCGTTGGTATTTAGGTCCGATCAAGCGCGTCTCGGCTACGGGTTCGATTTCAAAGCTTGGTCGAACGGTCGGAAGTTCCGGACCCGACATCTATTCAGTCAACGTCGAATCCGAAGACGGACGCACCGGACGCGCGCTCGGGCACTACGGATTAGTCGAACTTCCAAGCGCGAGAAACGCCATTGAACTCATGCTTTACGGTTCGAAAGGCACCAGCCTTGCCCAGTATCACGACATGAAACTAAAGCGAACCAGTCCAAACGGTTCGGAAATAACGGAAGATTGGCTCTACGAAAAGCGTGGCTACTTCTTCAACAACGAAGTTCACGGCATGCACTATGGCGAATTTGCCCGGTACGCGGACGCCTTTGCCAAAGCAATACTGGAAGGAACCAAGGCTTCTCCTGAATTGGAGGAAGGCGCTGATGTCGTCTTGCTTATGGAGGCCGTTAGGCGATCTGCAAAGCATGGAGTTTCTGTTGAGATTGCGGATTTGAGAGTCGAAGCCGGATTATGAACCTCGGGTAGCCTTTTTGTATGGCTCATCCCATCTATGTCGTTGACGCTTTTGCAAGCAAACCGTTCACCGGAAATCCTGCTGGAGTTTGCCTACTTGATGCGCCAGCCGACGAAAAGTGGATGCAGTCAGTTGCTGCAGAAATGAAGCACGCCGAAACTGCATTTGTGGTTCCGCTTGACTTCGGCTACAGCATACGATGGTTCACCCCAACGTTGGAAGTCGCATTATGTGGTCATGCGACATTGGCATCCGCGCACATCCTTTGGTCAACAGGACGTCACCCCGAATCTGACTCGATTGTCTTTCACACCGAGAAGTCGGGCGAACTAATTTGCCACAAAGTTGACGGCATGATTCAAATGGATTTTCCCGCTAAGGAAGTTAGTGAAGCACCAACACCGACCGGACTTGCCGGTGCGCTCGGAGTTCCAGTGGAATGGGTCGGACTGAATGGAATGGACTATTTAGTCCTCACAACCAATGAGGATGCCGTTCGAAACGCGATTCCGAACCACACCGAACTAGCCAAGCTCCCGGTGCGAGGAGTGATTATTACCGCCGCGTCGTCGGAATACGATTTCGTTTCTCGATTCTTCGCCCCAGGTAGCGGTGTCCCCGAGGATTCGGTTACGGGATCGGCCCATTGCGCTCTTGGTCCATTTTGGGCCGAGAGAATTGGGCGGACACATCTCCGCGGCTTCCAAGCCTCACCACGAGGCGGCGAGGTTGGAGTTCATGTCCTGGGCGATCGAGTTCTCCTACTCGGCAAAGGCATCACGGTGCTTAGCGGTGAGTTGACCGTCTAAGTCAACTCATCGCGTAATCGTAGGAATGTACTGTACCGGTCACCTGAAACGGTTCCACTGGCAACCGCGGCAAGAACGCCGCAGCCCGGCTCTTTGGTGTGGGTGCAGTCATTGAACTTACATTCCAAGGTGGCAAACTCAGGGAAGGATCGTTCGATTTCGTTTTGAGTGACGGACCAAAGTCCAAACGATCGAATACCAGGTGTATCGACCAAAGTGGTGTCGTGCGGCAATCGATGGAGGGAGCTGACGGTGGTTGTGTGAGTTCCACGACCATATCCTTCGCTGACTCCGCCAGTCATCAAGTTGAGTTCAGGCGCAAACGCGTTAATGAGTGATGATTTGCCCACCCCCGAGTGACCAACAAACACCACTTTTTGTCCTTGCAAGAGCTCTCGGAGTTCCTCGATACCCAACGAGTCCCGGGTTGAGCACTGAATAACCGGGATTCCTATCTTGCGGTAAGGCTCAAGGACATCCAACTCGGTCTTGTCTTCGAGGAGATCTATTTTGTTGACGCAGATCAGCGGTTTGGCGCCGCCATTCTGAATCGCGATCAAATAGCGATCGATAAGACGAGGGTGCAAGGGCGGGCTAACCACCGAGACTACGATCAAGACACTGTCAACGTTGGCAACGATTAGCTTTTCGATGTTGCCATCGTGAACGTCAGGGCGACTAAGCTTTGTTTTACGTGGTTGCACCGAGATGACACAACATTGATCTCCGATCATCCCAACAGTGACTTCATCCCCTACAACTAAGTTGTGGTTCATTCGGTTGGCGCGGCACATTCCCGAATTGGTTTCCACGTCAATTTCGGATGCAAATGCGCTCGTCACGACACCGTCCTTTTTGTCGGTCGCGCTCTCAAGGGCCCGTTCTTCTCGGCGCAGGGCACGCTCGATCCATTGATCGAAAGTGTCTTCACGGTTTCCCGAACGCTTTTTAAGTTTCTTCGCCCGCTGAATTAAATTGTTGAGTTGCTCGGGATCGAGGTGAGCAAGTTTGTTGCTGAGTTTTGGAGAAATTAAATCTTTCACTGTTCTTTTTGGAGTTTCAAATCGTTCGAAGTAATTGGGACCTTCGGGGGACGGAGAAGTGCTCCGAATCGATCAGTTTAAGAACGAGGAGGAGCTCAGGCGTGAAGAAGGGTTGGATACAGACATTACTTATTGAGACCTCCGGTAAAAATTATCGCGTCAACGACACTCCGAATTATACAAGGAATTGGGTTGCAAATTGACCCTTTAGTGACATTGCAAGCAATATGAACCCAAACTCAGCCATCATGAGGCGTTCCAGTGAATTAAATGACTATAAGAAGAGCTACCATGCGCGACTCGTCAAGACTCGTTGAAGTATTCGTTGCGGCGCGAGCAGAATCTATGCCTTGGTTGCCATCAGTTGACTCTAATGACACCATAGCAAAATGGATGAAGAGCACGCTAATCCCCATTTCAGAAGTAGAAATCGCCGAATTTGACGGAGAAATTGTTGGTTTCTCCTCCCGACTCAACGACAAGTTAGACCACCTATATGTGGTTCCCGAGCATCAAGGCAA
>JAYUOQ010000211.1:0-11505 GCA_043760685.1 Armatimonadota bacterium
TTCGAAAATCCAAAGTCGCCAAAGTTCAAGTTGTTGGTGTACATACCCCAAGGTCGAACCGTTGCACCAGGAGCGTTTGCGCCACCGAATCGATTGACGATACCGCCGCCAGGGAATTGCCCTGTGTTCCAAACGAGGGATGGAACAACGTCAGTCAAAGCGCCAGTTGTGTAGGCGATTGAAAGTCCACTGTTTCCCGGAGGAGTGCTGATTCCAGCCGTTGTAGTCGTGTCAATTCCGACCATAGCCGAAACTTGAGAAATGTTTGTCGAGAAGCCTGACGTGTTTAGATAAAAACTCAACGTAACTGATGATCCAGCAAGAACGTCAACGGTTGCCGGGGTTAACCCAGCGGCGTCGCCAGCCTTGTTCCAGTACATAGTTGCCGTTTGAGCGTTTGCAAACAGCGCACAGCCTGCAAATGCGGTTGTTGCCGCGCCACGGGTAAATTTGCCCAAATTCATATTGATGATAACCTCAAAAAACAGATCGCAAAATCTGCTATTTCCATGATAGCGCGAAAAGTATCGAGACGCAATCGTTTGTGAAAAACCTGACAGATTTCTTAAAGTTTTGGCTCACGAACAAGCAAATTTGCTAGTTAGGACTTTGGTCCCGGTTTGCTTTGACTGTACAAGAAAATTCCTCGATTCGTGATAACCGACCCCAGCCAAGCCATGATGATCAGCAAAATGACCTTGAGAATCACCCCAAATATTGAGTTGAATGCACTTGGGACATCGATTGGTTGCTTTGGGGTCACGTTTACGGCAACGTAAGGTGGAGTGGCGAAGAGTCTCATCGCTTCACGGAAGACGGTATAGAGGATTGCCATTCCGCCAACCACAATAGCTAAGCCAACCAAAGAACCAAGCCAGTCCCGCTTGGAGTATTTTGGTGAATCCGTCACTTCGGTCGATCCTTCTTTCAATTCCACCATTGTTGATCCTAAACTAATGGACGCCTGCGATACCTTCCGCATCCTGCTCTTTTGGCATTGGCTTTAGAATAACCCAAGAAAGCACTGCAGGAATGCATGCTAGGGCTGCTCCGTACAAATATGGAAACGATGGACGCATCTGAAAGAGGAAATTTGCGAACAATGGACCGATCACCCTTGCGAGAGAGCCCAGTGATTGAGTGAGACCCATGATGCTGCCTTGCATGTCTCGGGGAGCACGCTGAGAGACGAGGGCATTCATGCTTGGACCGGCGAGACCATTGGTGACGCCAAGCAAAACTGTCCCCACGAGACCCGGCCAATAGAAATGAAAATAAGGAACCGCCACAAAGACGGGAATAAACATGCAGTAGAAGAACCGAACCGTGGTCAGCTCGCCTAACTTGGGAACAATCAATCGGACCAAACCACCTTGCGTAATCGCTCCGGTTATCCCGACCACGGTTAAGATTATCGCTCCGGTCAGCTTCACTCGATCCTCGGGAATCTGGAATATCCAGTTCTTGGCAGCGAGAAGCCGGAAAAAGGTCGTCTCAAGGTTCGTGAATGCTAAGTTCATCATGAAAAACATGAGCAACAGAATTCCAAGACCCTTCACTGCAAGTGCGCCGGTGATGTTTGAAACGAGCGTGCCTTTTTTGCTTTCTAGCCGATCTACGTTTGATTCTTGAACGAACAAATAGATGAGAATAAGGTTAACGAAGGAAAGTCCTGCGGCAAAGTAACCCAACAGGGCCGGATTATCTTTGCCGACAGATAAGAGCCCTGCTCCCAACGCGGGGCCGATGACAAAACCTACGCCAAATGCCGCCCCGAGCAGTCCGAGTTTGGAAGATCGTTCTTCTGGCTTGGTAACGTCGGCCACATACGCAAATGCCACTCCCAAGTTTGCCGCCGCAACTCCTGATAGTGCCCGGGATAAATAGAGCAAGAAGACGTTGTGGGCGTGAGCATAGAGAATGTAAGCAAGAACCGAGAGCGCACTGCTAATGAGGAGAACAATTCTTCGCCCGTTGGTATCGCTGAGACGACCGAGCCACGTTCCGGTGAGCAATTGAGCGATCGAGTAGACCGATTGTCCCAAACCGACCATGAGACCGACCTGCCATGCTTCTTTCGGCAGACCTAGAAATCCGGTCGCGAGGTGCTCGCCACGCAGTTGCAAGTCGGGAATGAACATCGCAAAACCCAATAGGTCCAAAAACACGGTGAATACCAAAGGGAAGAGGTTTGGATTCTTGCGCTGGACGGTTGGAGTATTTACTTCCACAGAAGGAGTGAGGGTACCTCTGACACTGCCATTTGAGCATTTTTCTGAAAAGAATTCAACCGAGAATTCGTATTCTCGGTGTATGATCAGCTTTAATCTGATCATAGGTTCAATGAAGAACACTCTTGCTTTCATAAGTTGTCTTGCGGTCTTGCTCTCTGGTTTTGCCGTGGGGCAAACGGCGAATGCGGCATCGGCCAAGCGAGAAGTTGTGCTTTGGGGCCTATCGCTTGGTCCCGACACCAAAGGGCAAGATGCGGTTATCCGGGAATTTGAAAATCGTAATCCCGATATCAAGGTAAAGCTTCTGAGCATGGGGGCTGGTCGAATGGACCCCCAAAAACTCATGACTGCCATCGTTGGCAACGTTGCTCCCGACGTCATTTATCAAGATCGGTTTACGATTTCGGACTGGGCGTCTCGGGGAGCATTTCGCCAACTCGATGACCTCATCAAGCGAGATTCAACCAGCGATCCCCTTTGCCCAACCGAGAAGCAATACTATTCCGCTACTTGGCAAGAGGCATCGTATTCTGGAAAGATATACGCAATTCCGACCTCGTCTGACAATCGAATCCTTTACTGGAACAAGAAGATCTTTCGAGAAGAAGCGGCAAAATTGCGAGCGGCGGGGTTGGATCCGGAACGACCACCTCGAACATGGACCGAACTCTTGGCCTACAGTAAGGTTTTGACCAAATTCGGCAAGGACGGGAGGCTAGAGAGGGCAGGATTTATGCCCAATTTCGGCAATTCCTGGCTCTACATGTATGCCTTCCAGAACAATGCGAATTTCTTGAGTCCTGATGGGCGAAAGTGCACCATGAACACTCCTGAAGCCCGAGAGGCTTTGGATTACATTGTTAAAGGTTACGAAATTGTTGGCGGCTATGAGAACGCCAAGAGTTTTGAGACCGGCTTTCAAGGCAACGAAAATGACTGCTTTATCGTTGGTCAAGTCGTCATGAAGATCGACGGGGATTGGGTTCTCAATAACCTTGCCCGCTATGCGCCAGAGCTCGAATTCAATGGTGCCCCTGCACCTGTTCCTGATGATCGATACAATCGCAAGGGACGATTTGCTAACGAAAAAGACACCTATGTAACTTGGATGGGTGGGTTTTCGCTAGCTATTCCGAGAGGGGCAAAGAACCCGGATGATGGATGGAAGCTCATCAAATTCATCACCTCGACCGAGGGACGCCTCATTGAGAATAAAGCTCAGGCGGCTTGGGAGAGAATGCGTGGCCGAGTCTTTATGCCGAGGCAGATTGCCAACATAGAAGCTAATGAGACCAGTTCCAAACTATTCAAACCAGCCTCGCCTAACTATGCTCAGGCAATTGATATGCATACCAAAATGGCTCGGTTTGGACGAATCCGACCAGCAACGTTCGCGGGACAAGTTTTGTGGTCAGAACATGTTAAAGCCATGGAGGCAGCCTGCTACAAAAAGGCAAATTCTGATCAAGCGCTTCAAGATGCCCAGGTTGCAGTCCAACGCGAGTTGGACGCCTTTTACGACAAGGAAAAGTATTCCGTCATTGATCTCAAAGCACCCGCCTTTTTGGGGCTCCTTGGCCTGCTTGGTTTTGTTGGTTACTTCGTCCTTCAATTCGCAAAGGCGAGAATTGGACGGCTAGAGAGGCACGAGGCCAAATGGGCATACCTCTTCGTTTCGCCGTGGGTTATTGGATTTCTTCTCCTCACCATCGGGCCAATGCTTGCGTCCTTGTTCTTTAGTTTCACCCAATGGGATGTTCTCAATGAAGCTCGGTTTGTTGGGCTAAAGAATTACATGGAAATGTTTGGCGCGGATTGGAAATCGGTTAGCCGAGCACTTGCCAATGTCGCTTATCTGACCGGAGTTGGGGTGCCGCTAGGCCTCACTACGGGATTGGCAATTGCCTTGCTGTTGAACACAGCTTCGAAGGGCATTCGGTTCTACCGGACCATTTTCTACTTCCCGTCAATCGTGCCGGTCATCGCGAGCGCGGTGCTTTGGACGTGGGTATTAACCGCCGATCCCGGCAAAGGGTTGATTAACTCCTACTGGATTGACACCATTACAAAGTGGCTCAATATCCCGCCACCCGGCTGGTTGCAATCGGCTGATTGGAGCAAACCCGCACTGATCCTTCAGGGTGCTTGGGGCGCCGGTGGGGGCATGGTTCTTTGGTTAGCGGGACTAAAAGGCGTGCCAACATCGCTTTATGAAGCAGCCTCTATAGATGGAGCCAATGGGAATCGTCAATTTTGGTCAATCACATTCCCTCAACTCAGCCCAATCATCTTCTTTAACCTCATCACTGGCTTTATTGGCTCGATGCAAGAATTTGACCGCGTGTACGTCATGCGACCTTCGCAAGACGGTCCCGTCGGGCCGGACGACAGTATGTTAACGCCGACTTATCACCTTTTCAACAACGGCTTTGCGTTTTTCAAAATGGGATATGCCTCGGCACTTGCCTGGCTCATTTTCGTCTTGGTGATGGTTGTTACGTTCATCCAGTGGAAGCTTAAGGACCGGTGGGTCCATTCGGAGATCAGCTCATGACAGAAGGAATTCTCTATTCGATCGCCTCGATTGCGACATGGTTTGCCTTCGTTTTGGCTGTCTTGTTTGTTCGAGACTTTGTTTTGGTCGTATCCAGTAAGTCAGGTCGTCAACTGAGTCGGTCGAGCATAGCTGGAGGTGGAGTCGCCTTAGTTTTGTTTTTGATTGGGGTCGTTTTTACGAAGCCGTTCGCCAATGGCGGCTTTAAGCTACCGATCTTTTGGTATGTCATGCCCTGGACGGCATGGATTGCGACCGGTCTCGTTGCCTACGCCATTTGGTCAATCGGCAAAACATTGAGCGCAATAACCCGCACCGATAAGTCTTCCGGAACCCTTAACGCGGTTGTTGCCTTTGGAGCCGCCGTAGGCATGGCAATTTTGTACCGATCCGACCCGGACAATAAAATCACGATCCTAAAGGGTGGGATTCCGTTCTCGGTCGCCACCATCGGCTACGTCATGGTGATCTTCGTATTGGCGATGATCGCGGTAGCTATGAGCGCAAATTCGGCCAAAGCAAGAGGCGCTAGCAAAACCATTGCGACTCAACTTGGGCTTCTGGCGGGGTCGGTCGTATTTGGATTGCCGTTTGTCTTCCTCTTGGTGACGTCTTTCAAAGAAGACAAGGATATGTCGGCAAAGACGGGAATCATCTGGGTTCCTCGGGTTACCGAAACCATTCCGTACATTAATCCTGATCCAGCGAAAAAGCACTACATCGGTCAGTACAACGGTAACCAGGTTGAAGCCTTGGTGATCGGAGACGAGAACGGAAAGCTAAAAATGGACATTTTCCGACCGCTTTCGGTGAGAGGGATTACCTTTTTCACCACACGCGATCAGCTTCGAGAGGTTCCCGTTGATGCCAAAGTGTACACAGCGACGGTTAAGGGTATCCCGGTTAAAGGCTTTGAAAAGGAGAGCCTCGAAGACGGTCGAAAGATTCTTAGCATTATTGAACCTGCCTCGATGAAGGATAAGGAAGTGACGTTACTTGCTTCGGAAACGGAGGCAGTTCGGCATATCGGATTGCGAACCGAGAACTACTCCGAAGCACTCCAGTACATGCCCCTTGAGACTTCTGGCGGACTGTTGTACTTAAAAAACACCCTGATTTTGGTCGTTATGGGTGTCATTGGTACCGTGTTTAGCTGTTCGATTGTTGCCTATGCCTTTTCGCGGATGAAATTCCCCGGTAAAGACAAAATGTTCACCATTTTGTTGGCAACGATGATGCTCCCCGGAGCGGTTACGCTGCTGCCTCAATTCCTCATTTTCCGAACTCTTGGCTGGGTCGACACGCTCTATCCAATCTGGGTGCCGGCGTTCTTTGGTTCGGCTTATAACATCTTTTTGCTTCGCCAGTTCTTCTCCCAAATTCCGATGGAGCTTGAAGACGCCGCTAAGATTGACGGTTGTAACTACATCAAGACCTTTTGGGCGATCATGATGCCGCAGATCAAGCCTGCGTTGGCCGTCATTGCAGTCGGCACCTTTTTGGGGGCTTGGAACAACTTCATGGGACCGCTGATCTACGTGAACTCACCAGAACACATGCCCTTGAGCTACGCTCTTCAACTGTTTAAAGGCGACCGTACTAACGAGCCAGGGCTCTTGATGGCGTTTACGACGATGACCGTCGTACCGGTTGTCGCGGTGTTCTTCTTCGCTCAGAAGTATTTCATCGAGGGTGTGACGTTGAGCGGCTTCGGTGGGCGCTAGCTCACCTTAAGTTCCTCAGCAGTAACCACACCGAGGTTGTCTTCGTTGATCATGTTGTATCGGTAAACCTTGCCTCGGTGACCAAGAAGGATTTCTTCCTCCTTCTCCCAAAGCATGATGTACTCCTTTTCGTCGATTTCGATTACCTCGAGGGTGGTCTTAGATCGTCGTTCCCAGCCGAATGGTTCGAGGTCCAAATCAGGGAGGTACTTCTTTCTGGCGGCGACCACTTTCGGATTGAGTTTTGTCGGGTCGTAGACTGATTTGATCCAAACAATTTTGAAAGGGTTTTTGTGAAGTCTCGCAACTTTTTCATCACGAGAATCTAATCCGTAAAGGTGTCCAGATACGCCTAACAACTCGAGGGTAGCGGAAGATCCATTCTCAAATTTGAGTTTCGCCCTGGACAATTCAACGGTCTCAGTTAGTTCAGGAATTTCCTTGTGTAGCCTGAACGCTTTTCCCAGGATAAATCGGCATCCAAGCCTCAATTCTTTGCAGAAGGAATCCCGGGTAACCCAACGGTACTTGGGCAGAACCTCGACCATCTGACTTCGGAGCTTGTCGTCTTCCATCGCCGCCACCATCTTCGAGATAAGGTCGACCTCGGTTGGATGTAGTTTCTTGCGATAGGGATCAAAGAGTTGGAAGGCCACCAGCTAAGATTATCGGCACCATAGGTTGCGCTTATTCCTGGCAATGTCACCACTATTGAAGAACTACCCATGGGCGATCAAATTCCCCATTCGCTCACAATTCCGTCATTACTTTCAACGGATCAAATGATCATCGTTCCAATTTCTTACCATCTAATCAATTTTTCATTTACCAAATTTTTCTTTGTACTCCATCCACTTCTCATACGAATATTTATTTTCTCCTGTTGTTAAAAAATGGTCCAGCACGTCAGATCCATAAACTCCTATTACGGTTAACTGACGGTAGCATTCCGGCACAGTCTCCCCAAGGGGTATTTTAGATTTCCCTTTAATCAAATACCAATCTGTTGGGTATACAGAATCGAATCCAAGTATAGGTCCGAATTCAACATTACCCGGATCGGATGTTCCGGCAAAAACCCAGCCCCCTGTTTTTTGTGCTTGCAGTAGTGGCAGTCCGAAATTGTCAATTATCAAATTCGCATGTTTAACTCCGTTTCCCTTAAACACTCGAAAATATGAACCATCTATTTTGTCTTTAAAAACAAACTGTATCGTATACTCCTCATCTTCTATAACTTTAGTGAAATAATCTCCAATCTTTGCTCGTCTCATTTACTTTACCTTGTGCCTAACGCTGTCTACTTTCTTATATAAAGGATTATTTTTTGCAATTGAGTTGCGCATATTTTGAAGATTATCGATTCCATATTTTTCAATTGTTGCTTGTTCTAACAACTTTGATTCTTCAAGGGTCAGGTTTTTGAAAAGGGCTTTCAGACCCCCAAAGTCTCTTTCGTCATAAACATGTTGCGATTCACGGACCCGAATGTTAATGGATCTTCCGATATATGCTACTTCTCCTTCTTTGAATGCAGCATAGACCGCATGTTCACCTGCTTGAGCTTCAGCAGAGACCGCAGCACCTGGTAGAGCAGCGAAGGCAAAAAGGGCAATGTTTACCCCATCAAGGGTGGCAGCCCACCCGGAGCCGCATCCACCGGAGTACTCGCCCAAGGCTGTACCCATCGTTAATATCCCACTGGCGGCATGCCCGAAAAAGTCGTTTACAGTTGTGGCAACAGTTGCAACTCCAATTCCAATATTTCCTTTGTCCGCCCAAAATTCTCGAATATTTTCAGCTGATTCGTTAGTAAGTCTATTAATAATTCGACCTAAACCAGCAGGATCCCAGTCGGTTCCGCTCGGGTCAACCCTCATGATGGGGTTACCGCCAACGTACCCATACAAGTTCATGCCACCGGAGTAGCTGATCGGGTCGCGGGTAAGGAAACGGGCGTTGGTTGGGTCGTAATACCGATTGGTGAGACAGAACATGCCAAGCGAAGACTCGTAGTAATAGCCGTATTGGGCACCCATTCCAACGAATGGGTCATTTGCCACTGCCACATTGGTGGTGGTGAGTCCGTACGCATCGGTTCGGTGATGGGACAAGATTGCCTGGCTGCTATTCAGCCGTTGAATGGTATTCCCTCGCTCATCGAACAGGTAGAAGGTAGACGTTCCTGACGTTGGCAGACCGACCGTTGTGTTCGTCGTCGTCCTTCTGGAAACGAGCCCGCTTGACCCAAAGGTGTTGGCGGCAGATATGATCAGCGTTGTTGGCGTGCTATTTGAAGCTACTTCGTAGAGCAGTGTGCCGCCATCGTATATGAAGAAGACTTTCACCGTGCCAACCTGCTTCCACGCCCGGAGGTTGTCGCTTCGATAACCAGCAGAGTAAGTTCCGGATGTCTTCAACCGATTCTCGGTATCAAATGTTTGAACCTTGGTCGCGTAGGTCGTTGGATTGCCGGCCGCGTCGTAGACGTAGCCTGTGCCCGTCAATTGGTTCTTGGCGTCGTAAGTTTTCGCGGCTCCTCTAAGAGTGGTTAAGTTGCCAGCATTGTCATTCATATACGAATGAGAGAATCCACCACCTCTTGCACTAACCGAAGTTAGCAGCTCGTCTTTCGAGTTGTAAGTGTAGGTGTTGGTTCCGCCATAAGTTGTAAGGGCTGGGACACTTAGAGCTTGACTAAGTAAATTCCCCACTCCATTATACGTAAACGCCGTGAAGCTGGACAGGGTCGTATTTGTGCTGTTTCTACTGAGCAAACTCGTTAGTTGCCCCAAAGCGTTATATGTATAATTTGACTTCGATCCATTTGGATAAGTCCATTGATTCAGGCTCGAATCCGCAAAATAAGACCATGATGTTGTCTCGGCGAACGGATTGACCATGGATGTCGGGCGGCTTCCGGCATCATAGTTGTAGGTGAAATTCCCCAAAGGAGTTACAAGTCCCGACTGGCTCCCATCGGGATAGTAGCCTCGAGTCAGGGTTACCGGCTTGATTCCCGTGTAGCTTGTTGTCTCGGTGAGAACTTCGTCCTGACGGCCATAAGTGTATTGGTAGGAGCCTTGCCCATCGGATCGAGACTGAAGTCGACCATAAGAATCGTACGTAAACCCTGCGTTATCGGTTGGCGTCAATGGGTAATCGATTAAGGTCAAACGACCTTCGGGGTCATTGTAGGTGTAGTTGATGATTCTGCCACGAGGTTCAATCCGCTGAAGAACACGCCCTTCTCCATCGTAGGACGGATACTGTTCGACATTTCCGCCTGGCATTGTCATTTGGGAGAGTCTTCCGACTGAGTTAAACAAATAGGTGGTCGTGTTGCTGTTTCCGTCAGACATTGATTTGACCCGATAAAGGGCGTCGTAAACGTAAGTGGAGAGTTCAGTGTTGCCAATAACACTCAATACTTCCCCTTCGTCACCGTAATTTCGGAAAACCTGCTTGACCTGGACGCCAGACTCGTTGAAAGTGGTGGTCGAGGATTGAGGTCCGTCGGGCCAAAGGTAAGCATTTACAACTGTGCCGTTACCAATACCGGTTTGACCAGTTGCAGGCAACGTGATTTGGAGCGGTTTGCCGACAATGTTATAGGTAACGTTGGTTTGGGCATTTACCGGGTCAAAGGCAGACGTTACTCGACCTTGAGAGTCGTAGCGGAATCGCCTGACATTTGCATTTGGATCGGTGACCCGGATGGGCTGCCCTAGAGCCGCTGTCTGGGTATACGCTCCGTCTGCGGTGTAGCTAAAAGTTGTCGTGGCAGTTGTGACAGCATTGTTACCAGGAACGGTTTTCGTGAGTACATTACCAAGCCCGTCATATGTGAACGATATGTTAACCGTTCCCGTGGTTGCCCCCGGAGTGGCGGTCGTGACCGTATTCACAAGACCGTTTGTGAAATAACTGATTGTTGCCGGGGTGTCGGTTCCCCGCTGAATTTGAACGAGCCGACCAGTTGGCCAATTTGTGTAGTCGTACGAAAATATGGTTGTGACTGGTCTTGGTGTCGTTACGGAAGTTTGATTACCGAAGGCGTCATAAGCCATTAGGGTAATCCGCCCATCTCGGTCGGTGATTTTTGTCGGTCTGGTTGGATTAGATGAGTCCAGGTATTCGATCAATGTTGATTTGCCGAGGGCATCAGTAATTCCTGAATTTCGTTTAAGACTATCAAATTTTTGAGTGTATTGAAGAGCTACATTGCCTAATGAATCCTTATGCTGGACCAGCGTTGAGTTTGCACCGTAATTATAGAAAACGGCATTGCCATGAGCATCAACTAAGCTCTGAACTCTTGAATTAGAAGAGTTATAATTCACAGAAGCCATACTGGTTGCAGTTCCACCGGCAGGACTCGGCACAACAATTGAGCTAAGTAGCCCCGAACTCCGGGCACCAGTTGTCGTATAGCCATAAGTTGCCTTCACAGGCGGCCCTGATGTTCCAGTAGTCACGACTTGGCTCACGCTTAGTAATCGCGAAAACGCGTCATATGAATAGTAAGTACTTCTCGCGTATAAATCTCTTGATTCGACTACCAGATTGGACGGTCCACCGCTATAAATTAAAGTCAAGAGAGTTGTACCGGTCTGGTTTTTCACCGATTGCAGGAATTCACCAGTCCATTGGAGGTCAAGGTATTGCCCTGTCTTTACGGTAATTCTTGTTAGCCGAAGCGAAGATGACGTAGAAGCTGAAAAAGTCCAAATTGTCTCGTCCGTCCACTTTATCGTAATACTTGTCCAGGCACCGACGGTTGTAGTGCTTGGAACGCCGGTCGCAACAAAAGGTGAACCTGCAGGGCGCAAGAACGCTCCAGTTGCCGCCCCCCCGGACAAAACTGGCTCAAGCTTTAATCTCGAGCCCCCAGGAAATCTTAGGAGGACATCGCCCCAGCCCCCTAGAGTTGGATCGAAGCTCGCCAGAACGTCATAGTTGTGAGACCAACCAAGCGGCAATCCTGAGGCAC
>JAYUOQ010000212.1:0-11350 GCA_043760685.1 Armatimonadota bacterium
CCGTTTCTTAAGCACTTTTTAGAAAGCAGCCCTGATCTCAACTGCCTAGATATCAAGAACCCGGAAAGGAACACTCGCATTGGGAAGATGAGCCAGACAATGATCAAAATCGAATTCCAAGTTGCTAAGAATTGCGGATTCCACCGGACGACAAGTGCCGATATCGTATAGAAGCCGGTAATTGATAACATGACTCCGATTGGATATCCGTAACGGAGGTATGTTTTGCCACTCAACTCTGTCCAAAATCCAATCGCAAAATTCCGCCAAGTTATGGCAACAAGAATCACGAAACCAGAGCAAATCCAAAAGATAAGTGAAGGAGATGAAAATTCGACTATGAGGCTGTAAACAGTTCGCTCTTTTGAAATTGGGCTTTGGGTTTTCAAATCAAAAACGCCCCCTGTAGTTTGAAGTAGATACATCACGAACACAAAGACGATTCCCCATGCTGCCAAAGTGCTCCTGAGTGCCATGCGCAGTTTTTGAGCGACTAAGGCACCGTCACTCATTGGTCGAGTACCAAAAAATAAATAGAATGTTCTGTCCTGATGCTTGACGTCTGATCTCCTTGCTCCGCACCCCACGACCCACGCAACTATAGGAATGAGACATAGAAGCAAGTATGAGTAGACTCTTAGCACAGAAGGAACCATTGGAGCCAATCCTGTCGTTGATTGGCTAAACTCGTAAGCCGGTCCAAGAAGTTTGTCGGTGCTAAGAATATAGCCAAATATCAGGCATAATAGCCCAATTAGACTCGGCAAGACGAGACCTTGCTGGCGCCATTCGTACCAACGTTGAGCGGCAAACATATCAGAAAATCTTGACCAGTGCGTGATTCTTTTTCGTTGAATTCTATTTTTTGGCAAACTAATTGTGAACATTTGAATATCGCCGCGTCTGGCTCGAACGACGCCATGGTAGGCAATTGCATAGCAAATCACCGTAAAAATTCCGAGCCACTGACAAACTGTGGTTTGGCTCTTGCTATCTGCCAGGATCATTGCAGTGAAATATAAAATAGATGGAATTCCCAATATCGTCAAAACCAACTTTGCATAGGGAACACCAAGTGGGTACCAAAATAGAGCTTGCAGCATAGCCAAGATGGCAGTCATTAAGAATGTAGGCCAGATGACTGGAAAGGGATCATAGTTGCCTTGAATGGCCTTCGAAATTAGCAACCCAGACACCATAACGACAATCGTTCCTAGGCTCATTGGTATCAAGACAAGTTGGACGCTTCGAACAGGCAAAGTTAACATATGAGCCGGATATGCCGAACCTTTTGTAGCAACATCACAATCTTGATACATAAAGATTGCGATCAATCCCAAGTAACAAATGAAGAGTACAACTGATCCAACGATAAAGATAAATGAGTGATTCTCGCTATGGGCGTAGCGAGCAACCACGAGTTCAAAGAAGACCAAATAGGCCGCCATTGCCATTATCCATCGGCTATTCCGTTGCCAGATGGACCACGTTAAAACGCGGAGTGCGGTCATGCTGTCCCCACCTGTGCGACGAAGATTTCTTCGAGGGATAAGCCAACTTGTTCGACGATTTGAGCATTCCACTTACTAGCGGCTTCGTCAAGAGCTTTTGGATTCCCGCAAAAAGTTAAGTGCCATTCCTTTCCGCTGCCGGTCCAGGTTAAGCTACCCGCCAATTCGGGATGCTGGCTTAGTGGTTCAGCAAAGAGCAAAGTGGCACGGTAGTGGCTTTCCTTGACAGCGTCTAGATCGTCGGAGATCAGAATCTTGCCGTTTTTGACCATTGAGATTTGGTCGGCGACCCGTTCTACTTCGCTCAACAAATGGCTCGAGAACAGGACGGTTCGACCGTCGTCGGCAATTGTGCGGATAATGGCTCCGAGGATATCTTTTCTGACAATTGGGTCGAGGCCGGATGAAGGTTCGTCGAGGACCAAAAGCTGAGGTCGATATGCCATTGCCACCAGCAATCCCGCCCGCGATCGCTGACCTTTGGACATCTTGCTGAGCCTTGCTCCCGGATCGAGCTTGAACTCGTCGAGAAGCTTCATCGCGTATTGGTCGTCCCACGTTGGGTAGAAGGCGGCCGAATATCGCATGAGTTCATGGACCTTCATCCAGGTCGGAAGATCACC
Source organism: Armatimonadota bacterium (assembly GCA_043760685.1). Classification (GTDB taxonomy): domain Bacteria; phylum Armatimonadota; class Fimbriimonadia; order Fimbriimonadales; family Fimbriimonadaceae; genus Fimbriimonas. The sequence continues at coordinate 2,135 of JAYUOQ010000212.1, forward strand.
TTCTTCGGAGAGATATCCGATCTTAGAAAGTACGGCTTCTGGGTTGGAAACTGGGTCCATTCCGAACACGCTAACCGTTCCTTGTTGAGCCTTTAGAAGGCCAAGGACGTGCTTGATAAGGGTTGTCTTCCCTGCCCCGTTTTCTCCCACTAGCCCCATGACGGTGCCCGGCTGAACGGTCATCGAGACATTATCGAGGGCACGCTTGTTGCCAAACTCGCGGACTAGGTTTTTGATTTCAATAATCGGTTCGTTCATTTGGTTGGTTCTCCACTGGTCATCATTTGGTTGCGTTGTTTGATCAGCTCTAAAATTTCGGAGTTGCTAATTTCCATTTGCTTTGCCTCGGCAAGGAGGGCGTCGATTCTCTCGGTGAGGATCTTGAGGCATTCTTCCCGAGAAAGTCGCGGACCGCTGTCGGACACGTAGGTTCCTGCGGTTCGCTTTTTGGTAACAATCCCTTCGCTTTCGAGCTCACGATATGCTCTGGCGACGGTGTTGGGGTTTACGGTGAGCGTTTCGGCAAGGACCCGAATCGGCGGCATTTCTTCGCCGGGGGTTAATCTCCCCGAGGCGATGAGAAATTTCACCTGATTCACGATCTGTAGGTAGATCGGCACCCCGTCTTGTTCTGTGATTCGGATTTGCATACTGTATTAATTCAATAATACAAGATAATTGTGATTTTTGTGAGCTTTAGTGGAAAATTGTGATTTTTTTTGGAGGCGGTTGTAACAACCGGGGTCGCTTTTAGCTTGTCCTTGCCTTTCGATTGGCAAAGTCAGCGACCTCGGACTTTAGCTTGATTCGATTCTTACCCAGCCCTACGAGACCGTTGCCGCTGGAGCGTCAAAAGCCTCTTAGGCTGGGATAAGGGTATTGACACCCCTTTGGGGCTGTTCTTGGGGAAATGCACGGCATAGACCCAATCAGATATCTTCCGCTTTAATGGAATTAGCAACTAAGTATTTACTTCTTGTTCCACTTCGAATCAAGAGCGGAATACTCGGAGTAGTCGATTGTCTCATACAGTTCTTGGCGGGTGCGCATGTTCTCTATCCAACCAGCTTGGGTTCCAGTTGAGAGGAGTTCTTCATAGAATTCTTCGACCGCTTTGAGCATTACTCGCAGTGCGGTTACCGGGAATATGACCATTTGGTAACCGAGTTCGTTGAACCTGGATGCGGGAATGAGGGGCGTCTTTCCAAATTCGGTCATGTTGGCAAGGAGGGGTGCTTCTACGCCTTTGCGAAAGGCTTCAAACTCGGCTTCGTTGGCGAGTCCCTCGGGGAAGATTGCGTCGGCACCAGCTTGAACGTAGGCTTTGGCTCGGTCGATGGCGGCATCCAATCCTTCGACTCCTCGAGAGTCGGTACGGGCGATGATCATGAATGACTGGTCTCGTTTGGCGCTAATGGCAGCACGAATCTTCCCTTCCATATGCTCACGGGAGATGACATCTTTTCCATCAAGATGTCCGCATCTCTTGGGGCTGACTTGGTCTTCGAGGTGGATTCCTGCCAGTCCTGCGCGTTCCATTTCGATGACGGTTCGCACAGTGTTCCACACCTCCCCAAATCCGGTGTCGGCATCGCAGATGATTGGAACAGGGGCGACTTGGCATGCTCGGGCGGCAACGCCGGACATTTCGTCAAGCGAGATCATCGCGATGTCAGGGACGCCAAGCAGGTTGTTGGTGATCGCGCCGCCGCTGAGGTAGACCGCCTTTGCTCCTTCTTTATAGGCAGCCAAAGCTGTCAGCGGCGAAAATGCACCGGGCATCACCACAATTCCCTTTGCCATCTGGTCTCGGAGAAGTTGTCCAGGGGATTGGAGTGGTGGGTGAATCATGACTAGATGGTACCTTTCGGGCACTAAGCACATTTTTGTATGTGGGACGATGTTGATCGGTTAAAGTACACTCGCTTCATGAAGCGAACGGTGCTGGTTGGACACCCGAGCATTTCATGGCGACCGTGGATCAAGGATAACCGAGGGAATCGGGACTTCCTTTGTTTGGATCCATCTGATGCCACTTACGGACAGCCAGGAACCCTGACCCTATTCCGTGGCGACCGTCATCTGTATCAACGATTTTATGGTTCGCTCGATCCTTCTCGTGCACCCCACGTTTTGTTCGCCTCGCTTGTCGAGGCGCTTACTCACTCCGACCGAGACTTGCTCATCCAGCTTTTTGTATATCGGGTGACTCCGCTGTTACGTCAAACTTTGCAGCTAGTTCTTCAACATATCAACGCGGATGAAATTTTCATTCCAGAGGTTCTGCGCGATGCAGTACCTGACGGAACCGTCCTAGTCGGAATAGACAAGTCATTCCCGAACCTTGTTCAAATTGCTCAGAGAAAGGCACAGTGGCTTGACCTGTTGGAGCGTTGCGAGGACCACGTTGTGGACCTGAACGAATGCCGATTGGAGGGAGCCCGGTTAGGATCGGGGCAGAGGCTGAGCCTGGGACAACGAGAAAAGCTTGGTCTCGATAAGGCGTATGCCGAAACCATTGGCAACTCGCTCTTTATTGTCAGCGAAGAAGAATTTGACGAGCGAACGGTTTCGCGGGCGATGGACTTTACCCACACGAACCGCGTTAGCCTTGCAGCTCCTGACTTGTATCAGGGCGCTCTTTGTGCGTTTAGTAAGCAAAGCGGGGAGGACTTTGGGTTCGGAGTTATTGACCATATCGATTTTGAAAAGATGAAGGCATTTGTTCGGTCCCCCCGGTGCCTGTGCCGACCCTACGGATAGGGTCGCTGAGGATTGACGCTCAAGGCAACGAACATGGCGAACTTAAGCCCTGGCAGGTCTAGTCTCAAAAGGTATATTTATTGGGTATGCGCCTTTACTTGGTTCGCCATGGACAGACCGACTGGAATGTCCAAAAAAGGGCGCAGGGTCATACCGATCGTCCCCTCGATAAGACGGGACTGTTACAAGCCCAAAGGGTTGGCAAAGCATTTCTTGATTTACCGGTAGAGCGAATTCTTTCGTCTGATTTACAACGAGCTCAACAGACCGCGGAGCAGATTGCTTGTCATACGAAAGTCCCCCTTGAAGTGTTACCTGGACTAAGGGAACGTGGCTTTGGCGAATGGGAAGGTCAGAACTTCGCTGAAATTGCCATCCGATTTGGATTCGTCGCCGACCTTAAGGGCGTAACCAGAAATGAAGTCACTCCACCTGGTGGCGAGTCCTTTGTAGAAGTGTGGGATCGGTTAGTTTCAGTTGTTGCGAACGTCAGAAATCGGAACGAAAATACGGCAATTGTTGCCCACGGGGGAACTTGTTCGCTCCTTACAGCGATGTTTCTAGATGGAGATGTTTCTTTATCCAATGCCTTTCGGTTTAGCAACGCCAGTATTAATGAATTTGAGCCTCGACCGGATGGTGGGCTTCGCTTGATTCGTTACAACGATGTGTCTCACCTTGCGGGAATCGACGTTATAAGCGGGGTGGCCGATGGAACTCGGTAAAAAGTCCCATGAGTAATCCTCCCCAGATGCCTAACCATTCCAAGCGAAACAGCCTGTGCCTTCTCGCCCTTGGATTTGGGCTCACCTTTGTTCACCTTTTTTGGTATAGCTCGCCGTGGACCGCGTGGCTAGCAATATGTTGCTATTCGCCGTTCCTGATATGGCTTCAAGAATATTCGAAAAGGCCATTTTTTGCCGGTTGGGTTTTCGGCCTGTTTTACGGCACAATGAATGAAACCTGGCTCGGACAATTTGCAAGTAAGTACATCGGTAACCTCTTGATTGGGGTTTTGGTCGTGTTTGTGATTGCTGGGGTGTGGGGCTGCTTTTACGGCTTTGCCTGCTGGTTACGGACTAAGGTTTCTTGGCTCCGCCATATGTCGATCTTTGCGGTGTTGATCTGCTTAATGGAGTTTGGGCGGATGAATGTGCCTCAGTTCGAGTATCCAAATGGCCCCTTTGGGGAACCATTGGTTGTCTATCCGGTTGTTGCTTCCGTCCTGATGACCGCATATGTTTGCATGTTCTTCGTTTTGATGTCCAATGCACTCATAGCATCGGCGCTTTCGAATCCAGTTTCCAACCGAATTCCATTTAAGAAGCTCATTTCTAAACCGATTTCTATTTTTGCGATATGCCTATTGGGGGCTCTGGCTGTGACTTCGTTCCAGAAGCAAAAACCAACAAAGCCGCTTGGGATCAGAATTGCCCTTGGTCAACTTGGCGCCGACTTGGCTTATTCAGAAGAGGGCCTTAAGCCATTTTTGATTCAAGAGGCGGGTGATGACTTGATGCAGCAGGCGGTGGCTCAAAAAGCTGATTTGCTCATATTCTCGGAAGGCATTGCCAAATTTGACACCGTACCAACAACACCTTTTAAGCTGATTCCAAACATGCCACTTATTTTTGGTGCCCAGCATGGGCGGTCACCTACTTACCAGTCTGCTTATTTTTGGAATGGAAAGACGTTTAACCACACCGACAAGAAGCAGTTGGTCGTATTTGGTGAACGCGTTCCGTTCCGTAATGTTATTCCCTACCCAGCTGGTTTCCAGTTGCCAGGTGGCGACTATGAAGAAGGCAAGGAACGCCATCTCTTTGAAATAAAGCCGGGGATAAAAGCAGGAGTCATGATCTGTTTTGAATCAATGTTTTGGGGTTCTGCCTATGAGTACACCCAGATGAACGCAGATTTCTTGGCGATTATTTCTCTGGACGACTGGTATATGGGAACCAACGGGATCCCTCGATTAGCCATTGCCGCCCAGTGGCGAGCGGTTGAATCAAAGAAATGGATTGTTCGGGTTGGCAGTCTGGGAAAGACGATGGTCATTGACCCTCAAGGAAGAGTCAGAGCGGAGATTCCGACGGGCACCAGACAACTGCTAATTTATGATCTCTAACAAAAAGAAGCAAGTTTAAACCGAAAAACCTAAAGAAGAGTCTGAGGCTTCCGATAAATCTCATGTGAGTAGTTTCGCTTTTCGATTGCAAAAGGTGTATGAATACCGCGAATTGGAAGAAGGTTGGGCAAAAGACAACTTCCTCGCTCGACATGTGGCGCGTATGGAGGCCGAGAATAAACTGTTCCAATTGGAAGATGACCGGAAATTCCTCCTCTCTGCTGGCGCGGATGATTTGAATGCCCGAATGGATCTTGAAGTAAGGATTCAAAAGCTAGACGACCACGAAAGGTCTCTACGAATTCTCATTCATGAACTTCTCCAAGAAGAGGAAAAAGCCCGAGACGAATGGATTTTGAAGAAGCAAGATAAATCTGTTCTTGAAAAACTTAGGGACAAAGCATTGGACACTTGGATGGCGAGGCAAAACAAACTCGAGCAAAACGCTCTTGATGAGTGGGCGACCCAAAAGCAAAAGGCAGCATGAGCTTTCCAGAAATAGATTTTCAACCCAAAGGACCGGCATCGATTCGCTCAAGAATGAGCGAAATTCGAGCGAGACTAGACGCACCGAAGCGAGAGGAATTCCAAGCCCAATTGGACAAAGCAAAAGGCACCCCAGCCCCTCTCACTGGTGCAATTGGTCCGAACGGTAGCCTAGCTGACAAGACCAATCTTGGCGATGAAAAACTTGGCACATTGCCTCCGATGCTTCCAGAAGGACAGGAAATTCTCCAAGGATCGATTGGAGGAAAACAATCTGACAAGGTTCATATTCAGGGGCTCATTGCTCAGGTAGCGCGAGAACAAAATATTGATTCTGCATTGCTTCGAGCCGTTGTTGAAGCTGAAAGCGATTACAACCAATTTGAGGTATCGAAGACGGGAGCCAAGGGCCTCATGCAATTGATGCCAGGCACGGCAAAAGAGCTCGGCGTAGTTGACCCATTCAATTCTTTTGAAAACTTGACGGGAGGAGCAAAGTACTTGAATCAAATGATCAAAAAGTATAACGGGGATCTTTCACTTGCCCTTTCTGCTTACAATGCTGGTCCTGGAAAGGTAAATGCCGCTGGAGGAATTCCAAATATTCCCGAAACTAAGAAGTACGTCAATAGAATTTTGACTCAACTCGGTAAGAACTAATGGCAGAAAAGGCAAAGAAGAAAGGCAATAAAGGGCTAGTGATTGGGCTAATTTTGTTGGTTGTCTTTGTAACCGTGGGTGTTGTTTTTGGTTTAGCCATGTCAGGGAAAATTAACATTCCCGGCATAACTCCAAAGAAGAAGCCTATTCCTGCCGCGGTCGCCAAACCAAAGGCAGCCCCAAGCCCAAAGACTGAAACTCCGGCAAAAGCCAAGGATGAATCTAAGACTCCAGTCGTCACCTCGGTCAAACAAGGTGCGGTAAAACTTGCAGAAGTTTGGAACGAGATGCCAACCAGCAATCTCGTCATGGTTGTCGAAAAATGGAAACCTTCGGACTTAGCACTAGTCTTGAATGAAATGGACCCGGCCAAAGTAGCGGAAGTTTTAGCTGCAATGAAACCTAATGTTGCTTCTGACGTCAGTGAACAGTTAAAGGCTATTGCTTCTCAGGTTCCGACGGAATAGCTCGCGGTTTCCAAAATCGGTACCGAAGCAATGTCCAAAATGCTTCCGGAGCATCGTACCAGCGAATCTTCTTTCCCGCATCTTTTGAGCGTGGAACATAGTCAATCGGCACTTCCAAGATCTTTTGATTTGCTCGTAATGCTTTTGCCGTGACTTCGGGGCAAAACTCAAATCGCGTGCATTGAAGGTCAAATGTCTTCAACAATGAAGTTCGAAAAGCTTTGTAGCAAGTTGCTTCATCGCTAATCTTAGTAGCAAAAAGGATGCGCACCGACCATGCAAGCAATATATTGACGATTTTGTTCGGTAAAGCCATGTCTTTCGAGAATCCGTTGGCAAATCTTGTTCCGAAAACGACATTTGCATTTCCGTCAAGGATTGGCTGGATCAGACTCGGAATTTGTTCGGGAGAGTATTCCAGGTCCGCGTCCTGAACGATTGTCGCGATTCCAATGGCGTGCGGTAGAGCCTGCACAATTGCGTGACCCTTGCCGGAAGGCTTGGGGTTGGTAAGAACGGTGATCCGATCTCCAAATGACTGAAGGATATCGAGGGTATTGTCTTCTGAGCCATCGTTGACAACGATTAGTTGTAAAGTCATTGGCAACGTGAGACACCGATCAACAACCGCCTTGATTGTTGCCTCTTCATTTAAGGCCGGGATAATTATGGTTGCGTCAGGTCCCGTCACTGTGCCTTAACTGTACCGCCGGGTAACGTCTTCAGATTTGATTTTTTCGGTCAGCTATTAGAATCGACCTCTTTCACGATGAAAATTAGAACCAATGCACTTATTCACCCATTGTTCAGATTTGAAGTCTAGAATAGATAGGTGGGCGGAGTATCCAAGCCAGTTAAAGGCAGCGAAGAGTGGTGGGTTGATTACTTAACCCATGGGCATCAACTCGAAGGAATGGCTCGCTGGCTGTTCCCAAAACTTCCATCGAGCCCACGATGCAAAATTTGCAAGGTCCCATTCAATGGATTTGGAAAGATATTTAGTCGTTTTGGATGGGGTCCAAGTCGCAAAAACCCCAAGATGTGCGGTTTTTGCAGCGATCGACTGCCGATTGGCGGAGCAGACGTTCTGGTTGCTATCCTTGTCGTTGATGTACGAGGATATACAACTCTGTCGGAGACCATGAAACCGACCGAATTGGTGGCAAAGTTAAACGCTTTCTTCAATACCAGCACAGACATCTTGATGCATCATGATGCCCTTATTGACAAGTATTTGGGTGATGCTGTGCAAGCACTGTTCTTGCCAGGAGTTGCGGGGGAAACCTATCTCCAATGCGCCTATGATGCGGGGTCGGAAATCCTATCGAGATTCAAGGACCTGCCCATTGGGGTCACCATTCATTGCGGAATTTGCTACGTGGGTAATGTCGGCTCGGATCATATTGTTGACTTGACGGCCATGGGCGACGTGGTTAATACGACCCATCGGCTTCAATCTGCGGCATCTGAAGGCACTATGGTCGTTTCTTCAACGGTTTACGATCAGTTAAGCCTAGAAGGATGGGCAAAACTTGACTTAGAATTGAAAGGAAAGGCTGAGTCCTTTTCAGCCTATCAATCGCCAATTTTGGTTTAGCTTGGTTCGCCTTGGGTGAAGCTTTCGATAATTTCCCTTGTTGCGAATTCCCTTCCTGCGAAATCTTCCGGTGGATCGACGTACGCAACGATTGGCTCACCGGTTCGAGGATGAGTGATTGCCAAGTAGGCTGCGTGGAGTTGCATGGTGCCGGCTCGCCATTCTCTTGGCGCGTACAAGTAATCCCCCATGATTGGGTTACCCAATGCCTTTAGATGAACTCGGATCTGGTGGGTTCGACCAGTGTCTAGCTTACAGGCAACCAGAGTGCCTTGGAGTAGCCTCATTACTTTGCGAACATGGGTAACCGCTCGCTTACCTTTTGTACTCACGGTCATTTGTTGACGGTTTGTTTGGCTTCTTGCCATCGGGGCATCGATTGTGTAAATTTCGCGTTCCACGTCTCCAGCAACCACGGCGAAATATCTTCGCTGGGCTTCTTTCTTCTCAATCATGGCGGCAAGACCAGCATGGGCAAAGTCATTTTTGGCGACAACCATTAGACCCGTTGTTTCTTTGTCTAATCGATGAACAATTCCTGGCCTAAAGTCACCACCGATCGTACTGAGTTCCCCACCTCTAGCTAGGAGGACATTTACTAGTGAAGGTTCCTTCAATGAAATTGCTGGATGCGAAGCAAGACCGCGAGGTTTGTTTACGATCAGTAGGTCTTCATCCTCATAGAGGATCTCAATGTCCATCGCATGGGGAGTTAGGTCATGGGGTGCCGAATCGGCAATATCTTCGAAATCAATTTTGTCCCCTTCTTTGAGCTTGAACGATGGTTTTTCCTTCGTTCCGTTCACAAGAACATGCCCTTCGTCGATGTGTTTGACGATCTTGGACCGGGAGTGATCCGGGAATTGAGCTGCAAGAAACTTGTCTAGCCTGTCGGGATTTTCAACAATTATTTGCAACATACCACTCAAAGTACCGAATAAATGAAGCGCGAATCGGGAAAACGCGTATAACTAAGGAACAAATGCTGTGTATTGCTCTCGCTTCCGTGATGGGTTTTCAACAATCCAATGTTACTTTCAAAAGTAATTTCGAGCCGCTTGGAAAGGTAATTGAACGACTTTCGGCTGAAACTAAATTACCAATGGCTGCCTTTG